>JAPPIL010000203.1 GCA_028877195.1 Pseudomonadota bacterium | reverse complement strand
CCCCCCCCCCCCCCCCCCCCCCCCCCCCCCCCCCCCCCCCCCCATACTAAAAAGATGTTAGTTATGCAACAAAGTCGGCTTTCCCCCCTCCTCATATGAGGAGGGGGCTTATTTTTCAGTGCGATTTGGCTTGAGGTGCAGTTATATAAACCTTTTCCATATCGGCACTGGGCGGGGATTTATCCTGTAGATAATGTATAGCACTCGTTATCCAGTCATGATGGTGGCGAATATCAACAGCAAAATAATGAAAATAAAACAACGGCACAGCCATCGCATGCACACCGACGAGATTAAGTCTATTATCACGGTCATACCACCAGACACCGCCACCAGAGTCGCCGAAGTTGATGCGATTGAGGAAACTATTGAACTCCAACACATCTGAAAACTCTGGGTCATGGTGCACAGGCACACGTGCTTTGCGCAGAATTCCACCCTTCATCCTATGCGTGCCTACCCCAAAACCAACAAGGGTAACACGTTGGTCATCAAGGTTAACAAGGGTTGCAGGACGAAGATAATCTAGGGCATAGGGTAGCTGCAATGGTTTTGCGACAGCAAGTATCGCCAAGTCTTTAAGCGCAGCACGGGCGTTGCTAATAAACGGTTTGACGAGTGTTTGTAAAACAACTCGCCCTGCTCCCCAACTTATGAAGGAAATCGTCGATGCTGCCTTCGTATATGAAGGTGGATGAACGTAAGCAACTACTGGCTGGGCAGTAATACCATTATGGCTATGATGTTTGACTAGTGCTGCCTGCGTGCCGACCATGCAATGTGCAGCCGTAAGGACTAGCTGTGATGTAAGCAATGTCCCCGAACATCTTGAGTAACGGGTTTCACCACCATGTTTGACCCATAGGGCAATGTCCACACTGTAGCGCCGTAAGGGATCACGAGGATGAACATCGTAGCCGATGAGTTGTAGTTTTGACGACGGTAATTCAGCACAAGCTAGGCTTGTTAACACACATAACAAACATCCGCTAAATATACTCTTAAGCATTTGCTGTGCTAACCTAACTGGGTGAGTTATCAGGTTGGGGAGGGCAAACCACATAATTATCTGAACCAAGCCACTGCATCACCCGCAACAATTCATTACGATACCTATTAGGCTGCTGTTCACCAGCTAACAGCGTATCTAACGCTTGCTGAAGACCAGCATCTTCCTCGGCAATCGCATGCTTGGCACTAATGGCAAGAGCTGCCACGGCTGCGCAAGACAAGAGCACCGCATGACCAAACCTCTTCCTCATCTTCCTCATCCCTAACCACATCAGTCCTGTGCTACCACATGCCACACCCGCAGGAAAGATCGCCCAACTCACAAAGTTAAACGCTTTACTCATATTCACAGATTCAGAGCGAGCTGCAGCAAGGAGATCGTCCCTTGCCAACGAGTGTGGAGTCAAAAGCCTATAGCCAGCATCAGTCTCCTGATAAAAACAGTATTGGTTGTTTACCGCTTGCCTCTGCCCCAACAAATCAGAATTGCCCGCTGCTACCAGCAAACCACCGTGAAAAACAAAGATAACCAACGCCAACAATCGGTAAGTCCTTGCTAGTTGAGATTGAAACAGCCTATCTCTAGGAAACATGCTACCTCCACAAGTTGACGCACATTCATACCTTGACCACAAGATTAAAGTCAACCGCCTACCTGTAGATAGATGCCTACATATTACCCTCTGTCCTGCCGATAGCACCTGCATGATGGTCAGTGCGGAGATGCGTGAACATATCTAGCCAAGATAAGCCTGTCGCACCGTATCATCATGCATAAGTGTGTCGCAGTCGCCAGCCAGTTCAATCTTGCCATTGACCAACACATAGCCGCGCTGCGCAAACTTAAGCGCAACACTAGCGTTCTGTTCAACCAAAAAGATGGTCGTCCCTGCCGCCGCAATTTTGGCAAGCACCGCAAATATCTGTTTGATTACCAAAGGTGCTAATCCAAGCGACGGTTCATCTAACAACAGCAGACGTGGGTTTGACATTAGCCCCCGACCAATCGCCAGCATCTGTTGTTCACCGCCAGATAGAGTGCCAGCACGTTGATGCTTGCGGCTAGCTAACACAGGGAACGTATCGTAAACTCGCGCCAGTGTCGCAACATCAAGCTGTGTTGTCGTGCCTGTCAGCAGATTCTCATACACAGTCATCTGCGGAAAGATACGCCTCCCTTCAGGCACGAGTGTTACCCCCATTGTCGCTAACTTATGGGCAGCGAGATTCGTTACCTCAACATCGCCGATAAACACCTGACCTGAACGCAAATGCGGATAACCGAAAATCGCCATCATCAACGTTGATTTGCCCGCACCGTTTGCACCGATTAGTGTTACAACCTCCCCAGCGCTAACATACAGCGATACATCATGTAGCGCTTGAATCTGCCCGTAGTAAGCGCAGGCATTGACGATATTCAACAGTTTGCTAGGCATCGTCGCCAGCATGTTTTTGGTCGTAGTCTGAACCAAGGTAAGCCTCTAAAACTTGCGGGTCTTTGCTCACTTGCGCTGGTGTGCCCATAGCGATTACCACCCCCGAATCAAGGACGATAACCTGATCGGAAATCGGCATCACTAGAGACATGTCATGCTCAATGATAAAAATTGTTACTCCCATTTTGTTTTTGATGTTGCGAATCATCGCCGCCAATTCTTTAGTCTCGGCGCTATTCAAACCCGCCGCTGGTTCATCGAGGCATAGAAACTGGGGGTTCGTGCATAGTGCTCTAATTATCTCAAGCTTCTTCTGTTGTCCGTAGGGAAGTTCCTTTGCCAAACGATTAGCCACGCCCCCCAAACCAAACTCATCAAGATAACGATAAGCTAATTCGATCGCACTACGTTCTGCTCGCCGATACGAAGGCAAACGCACCAAACCAGATAATGGCAATGGGCTAATCATCCGATGCTGGGCGACAAGGAGGTTTTCCATCGCCGTCATCCCCATAAACAGGCGCGTGTTTTGAAATGTACGTGTAATGCCACGCCGCACGATTTGATGCGTGCCACCGAACAGTTTGTAATACAGCCTGCGCCCACAACGCCGCGGCGAATACATATCCTGCCGTTGCCAGCCACTACCCAACAGCATCACCAAATCTACCTCACCAGTTCCCGCAGGTTTAAATGTCATGCTCCCCGCCGTTGGCACATAGAAACCAGTCAAACAGTTGAACAAAGTGGTCTTACCCGCGCCGTTAGGGCCGATGAGGGCAGTAATAGCATTAGGGGCAACATGGAGGTTAATTTTATCAAGTGCGATCAAACCACCGAAAGCCATGCTTAAATTGTTAACGGTCAAGATAGAATCAGACACGCAACTTTCACCTTTCAAAGCGTTGGCGTTTGGCAGTAACGAAACCACGCGGTCGCCAAATCATCATTACCACCATAACGATACCAAAGATCAATATCCGAAAATCAGCAAAGTCGCGCAACACCTCTGGCAACAGAGTAATCACCGTCGCTGCCAGCACGACACCAATCGTTGAGCCACTACCGCCTAACACGACGATGCATAGTATCAATGCCGATTCAAAGAATGTAAACGAACTTGGGTTGATAAAACCCTGATAAGCCGCAAAGAAAATCCCCGCAACACCACCAATCATCGCACCTAGACTGAAAGCCGATAACTTGATCGCAACATGGTTCAAGCCGAGCGAGCGGCAAGCGATTTCGTTTTCACGCAGTGCTTCCCACGACCTGCCAAGCGGCATCTGACGCAAGCGATTGACAAACAACAGTGCCAGTGCCACTGTCGCTAACAACAGCAAGTAAATAAAAATATAACGATGCGAACTACCGTATTCTAACCCCCATAACTCGTGAAACGGTCTACCGCCTTGGGTGGCGGTATGAGCAAATTCCATCCCGAAGAGCGTCGGCGGTGGGGCGGCAACACCGTTGGGGCCACCTGTAAAATCAAGCCAATTATTCAAAACCAAGCGAATTATTTCACCGAACCCAAGTGTTACAATGGCAAGATAATCGCCGTGCATTCGCAACACAGGGAAGCCGAGCAAAATTCCGCATAACATCGCCAGCACGATGACAAAAGGTATCGCTGCCCAAAACCCAATACCAAGATATTGGCTACCCAAAGCATAGCCATACGCACCAACCGCATAGAAAGCGACAAAGCCCAAATCTAGCAAGCCAGCCAACCCGACGACGATGTTCAATCCCAAGCCAAGCAATATATAAATCAACACTGAAATTGCGACCGTCAACCAGTAATTATCAATGCTAAAGGGAAGAGCAAGCATTACCCCGAACAGTAGGGCAGTGCCGAAACGCTTATGCTTGCGAACGCCAGCAGGGATTTGCACGGTTGGCAGTGGCAACGCCATCCGCCTGTCGCGCAGCCAAACGATACATACACGCAACAGTGCCACACTCAACGCCAAATATAACGGACGATGTAGCAGCGCTTGATAATCGTAACCTTTAAGCACAAGCCCCGTTATCGGTAAAAAAATCACATACGCCAGCACGAAAGTGATGAGTGATTCTTTGATATATGTGCGGGTGGTTGTGTTACCGCTAGCTTTGTTTGTGTTCATGCTTGTCGCTAAACCTTGTCTACCTCTGGCTTGCCGAATAAACCACTGGGTCGGAAGATAAGCATCAGCACCAAGATTGCGAATGCGAAAACATCCTTGTAGTCGGTGTTGATGAAGCCAGAGAATAGCGATTCGCTTAACCCTAACAGCACCCCACCAAGCATCGCACCTGGTAGTGAGCCGATACCTCCTAGCACCGCAGCCGTGAAAGCTTTGATACCTGTAACAAAGCCGATATAAAAGTCAAACGTGCCGTAATTCAGTGTTACTAACACACCTGCGATAGCAGCCATCATTGCACCGATAGTGAATACCCAAGCGATTGTGCGGTTGATGTTCACGCCCAAAATCGAAGCCATCACCATATCCTGTTGTGTAGCACGACAATCACGTCCTAACGATGTGCGAGTGATAACAAGCGTCAATAAACACATACTTGCAACTGCAACCAAGATGATAAGAAGCTGGGTGTAGGAAATTTGGATAATGCTATCCCCTTGCCCGATACTCAAACTACCTTCAATCAAGGTTGGAATACCTTGGGTGCGTGCTCCTTGCCCGATTTGAACGTAATTCTGTAGCACCAACGATACACCGATTGCTGAAATCAACGGCGCAAGACGATGTGAGCCTCGCAACGGTCGATAAGCAATTCGTTCGACTGCCCAACCATAGAGACCAGTGATGATGACAGCCATAACCATCGTCAGTAGCAGTGCCAGATATACCGAGTCGATGCCAAACGCCATCAACACTGCTAACGCCACCGCCGTAACGTAAGCTGAAATCATATAGATGTCGCCATGGGCGAAGTTTATCATGCCGACGATGCCATAGACCATTGTATAACCAACAGCAATCAAGCCATAGATTGAGCCGAGGATTACACCGTTGAGAACCTGTTGGCCTAATACGTAAATGTCAAACATGGTGTGTCTTTTCCCTTTTTAGTATGCGGAGGAACGTTCCCTTCCTCCGCACCTCCCCCCTCTTCCATCTTGCTCCGTGCAGCCAAGTTATTG
>JAPPIL010000185.1 GCA_028877195.1 Pseudomonadota bacterium | reverse complement strand
TTGGTTGATCAGAGTCAGAAAAACTATTTTGCCATGAGTCATACGAATGGTAAAATAGTTTTTCTGACTCAAACCAACATATGTTTGCTAACAAAAGGGATGGAGGTGCGGAGGGGGGAAAGCCCTCCGCATACTAAAAAAGAGATGTTAGTTATGCAACAAAGCCGGGGGGAGGTCATACAGACTTGGAAGCCCATCTCGCTAATGATACCGCAGCCGCCTCCGAACCAGCAGCAGATCACTCTTAAAGCAGATCACTCTTAAAGTAGAAGAGCTAAAGACCACGAATGAACATACCTTTGGCGTAACGCAAATCAGAGCCGTTCAAAACACTATCAATAGGCACATAGATGATATGTCGGATACCAGCAGCGCCATCCACCAGCACCTCTAGATAGCCATTGTCGTAGACCGTCAATATCACATGCGGATACCCAGCTCGTAGCATTCCAGCTGCAGTTCTACGTTCATTTTGCGGGTCTGGTTCACTCGCAGCAAGATGAGCAATAGGCCAATGTTGCTTCTCCAACGCGACGAGATTTGCCAACGGCACACGCAGTTTTGGTCTAGATTTTCTATAACGCGAATCTTTGCCATAGTAGGATTCATACACATCACCGAATTGCACAGAATCAAGCACCAACTCAAACCTATCTACAGTTGGGCTAGCAAGCTTGGCATTGATGCTGACAACTGTGCCACTAATCAATACATTACTAGCCGCAGACTCTTTAACCAACACGCGTTTGCCGATAAACTTCCGCTCAACCGTAAGCTGCAACCAATCACTTGCCCCTGCAAAGCTAACCCCACCAGTAGCGAACAGCGACACCAACAGTAACCCCCTCAAGATAATCATTGTGAAACTCCCGTAGTTATTAGTATGCAGTGAATTATGCGTATGTTTTTTTTTCGTCAATAGGTTTATCACGTGCTTGGGTTTTGGTTGTGCGAAGAGCCACGAGTCGGCAAACACCCGCCCACTGACAGTAGTGTTATCATCATCGGTTCGGGGTTCAGTGGCGTAAGCTGCGCTTACTTCCTGCAGCAGGCTGGTTGCGACGACATCCTCCTAATAGACGATGACTGCTATAAATCAGCCTCGTTTCGCAATTGCGGGCATATCTTGCCAGGCTTGGTAGAATCCATGTTCGCTTTACAAAAAATACATCCCGCCCCGAAAGCCACACAGATTTGGCAATTTTCATTAGACTGTTGCACTCGTATACGCCAGACCATCGCTGCACTAGCAACTGATGTTGATTATCAGCAAAACGGTTATCTAGTCGTTGCGATCGACACAACCGAAGAGCGTGAACATCTACAGTCGGTCGCTGCGTTGCGGGACGCAGGCTTTACCAACAACAGCTATCTGCAAGCATCCAGTCTGCGTAAATTTGGTATTCGCAGTGAGTATGGTGCACGCTTTGATGCCGATGGTGCAAGCGCCAATCCGCTAAAATTTCGCAACGCACTACTACAGTTCTGTCTCACCCAAGGATTACGCTACAGCAGCAAGCAACCAGTCCAAAGCGTCCGAGAGCAAAACAGTCGTGCCGTAATAAAATTACAAAGTGGCAAGACCCTGCACGCAGACATCGTTGTGCTCGCCACCAACGCATACACCAGCCTATTGTCGCCTGTCTTCACAAATTTAATCGTGCCCTTTCGCGGCCAAATCATCACCTCTGCGCCACTTCTAAATACCCTGCCACCAGCCTTGAACATGCCGTTTAGTTTCAATCACGGTTACGAGTATGGGCTAATTACCGCTGATAAACGCCTGATGTTTGGCGGTTGGCGTGAGAACACCGCAGGCGAAAAATATACCTACGATTTGACCCCTAACCCACAAGTAGAGAGCGGTCTCAAGGATTTTGCCGCCCGTTATCTTGATTTTGCTGGTGATATAAAGTGGGAATACTCGCACAGCGGCATCATGGGGTCATCCGCATCAGGGCTGCCATACGTTAGCAGCACGCCCAACACCTCAATCTACGTCTGTGCTGGCTTCACAGGGCATGGTTTTTCGCTAGCCCACGGCTGCGCCGAACTGCTCACAAAAATTATCATGGGTGAAAGCGATCTACCTGCCGTCAGTAAATACCTGAAGCTATCGATCTAGCTGGTCGCTTTCTTGAGCAAGGCGTGTAAACGCTTGGTTTTGCGGGCGGCTGTATTGCGATGAACGATACCTTTGCTATGCGCTCGCGCCAACAAGGACTGCACCGAGCGAAATTTAGCCAGTATTTGCGACTTAACAGCATCAGGGGAATCACCTGTAGCGGCACTAGAGTTAGCACCAGCTTCGCTAACAAGCAGGCGAAACTTTTTGACCGCAGTTCTCACCTTCGACAGATACTGCTTGTTGCGTGCCCGCTTCTTGAGACTAACCTTTATTCTTTTCTTTGCTGACTTATGATGCGCCAACTAAATTCTCCCTAACTTGACTCTTCACCTGAAGCAGCACGCGCACGCTTGACCATTGTCTTTACCTTCGGAGTAGGTTGAGCGACAGGTTGCGTCTTGTTCGCAGTGTGCGCCGAGACACCTGTGCCCACACCAGCAAGAAGTGCCGCATGGCGCTGTTTTTTCTTTGCCTGCCCCGCTCGCCGTCGCATCTTCAACGTGCGGCGATTATCTCCTCTCCCCATAATCTAGTCTCTCCGTTATCCTATGCGCCTCTAATCTGTATCGTGTTTATCTAATTCAGACAACTTCATGCATTCAACTCTTGCTCGCCTTTTGCTGTAACCGCAACCAATTATCAACACCCACCTTATCAAGAGTGCGAAGGGTGGAAGTTGCTACCCTAAAAGTCAAAAAACGCATCTGCTCTGGCGACCAAACACGCTTCTTTTGTAGATTAGGCAATGACCGATGACGACGACGGTTCTTGGCATGCGACACGCGGTTGCCACTCTGCACCCCTTTACCAGTCAACTCACATCGTCTTGCCAACAAATCCTCCTGATTAGCACCAGTATATCGCGTGCCTTACCTGTTCAGCACGCCCGCAGCCGCAGCGGAAGCAGTCATCTCACCAGCAAACCCACGTTCAGTGCGATGTGCCACCGTGCATGGTAGCAACGCAAGAAAACGAGCACGCTTGATTTCACGAGCAACACGACGCTGTTGGGATGCACTTGCTCCTGAAATGCGACTCGGCATAATCTTGCCGCGGTCAGTAATAAAACGCTTGAGGATGTCTGGACGCTTGTAGTCAATCAACGTATCCTGATCCAAAAACCTGCGCTTGCGCACGATTAAACGTTTGCGTTTTCCTGCCAAACTAATCCCTCACACAAAACAACGGGGGGAACTTTAGAGTAAAAATTACCCTATGGCAAGAGCTAAAGAAATGGTTAATTCTCTTTCACTCTCACTATGAACTGTGCTCTCCCCTCACCTAGCAGCGACTATTCGCGCGGAAAAAATTCGCCGTTGCTTGGCGTAAAGGTTCTTCTACCAAATCCCTTGCACCAAACCCATTAAGCAATACCCCTAAATGCGCATCGCTAATCAAGCGCATCGCAGTAGCAGTCGCTATACCCCTTGTCTGTAGATACAACAGATCGCGCTCGCTTATCTTGGCTGAAGTCGCACCATGCGCACATTCCACATCATCAGCCTTAACCTGCAACTGCGGGCGCATGTAAACTTCACACTCTTTGCCAACTAACATGTTCTTGCTTTGTTGCACGGCAATGCTCTTCTGTGCTGCTTGCAAAATATTTATCTTGCCCGTGAAGATACCGCGAGCCTGGTCTTTCACAATACCACGCACAAGTTGATTCGTCTTACCTCGCGGATAGCGATGCTCCACGTCAGCGACACAATCAAAAGTCTGTCGCCCCGCACCGAGATAACCATAGCGAAAATCACACTCACTATCAGCACCTACCTTAACAACGCTCGTGGACATGCGACTGTATTGCCCCCCAGCTGCTAAAGCAAATATCTGCAGAGCCGAACCCTGCTGTTGCCTGATGTCGCACTTACTGATGTGGAAAGCATGTTCAGATTGCAGTTTGACGTAAGTGCAATGAGCCGCGGGAGAAAGATAAATTTGCGTGCTGGCATTGGTTAGATGCGGTCGCTTCTCACTGGCAGCACCAACACCGATATAACATTCAACGATACGCACCTGGCTATGCGCCTGCACCTCAATGAGGTTGCGATAACAGTTAAACTGTGCTGCCGTGTTGCTCACATAGACAAGGTAAATCGGTTGCTCAATCTTGGTATCCTTTGGAATAACAAGGTGGGCACCATCCTTAAAACAAATATCGTTGAGTTGTTGGAAGTAATCCTCCGACGCATCGGCTAGCAATTGGCTTAAGTCAACCGTGTCGGTATTCATCAGCTTGTTGAAACTAGTAAACCGCGACGGGGCAGGCAATGGATTCGCAGTTGCAGCTAGTATCCCATCAACAAAGACATAGACATGACCTTGATAGCGTTGCGCAATTTCTTGCACTTGCTCCATCGGCAAGGCACTAGATTCACAGCGATACTGGGCGTTAAGGAGATCATTGAGCCGCGCATAGCGATAGCGTTCATCACGACTGTTAGGCGGCGATAGTTGTGTAAATTTAGCGCGAGCATTGCTACGAAATGCACGCAACCACACAGGCTTTGCTAAATCTTCTTGCTGTTGGGTAGCGATGAGATGCTTAAAGCTTTGGACTTGTGCGGTCATCAATGATTGCCTCATACCCCTCACGTTCAACTTGTTTTGCCAACGCCGCATCTCCAGAGGCAACTATCCGTCCTGCATCCAAAATATGCACATGGTCTGGGACAACATGCTCCAAAATCCGATGATAGTGGGTAATCAAAATCATCGCCCTCTCCTTGCTCCGCAAGCGATTGATCGCGTTAGCGACATCTTTCAAAGCATCGATGTCAAGACCAGAGTCTATTTCATCTAAAACGCTTAACGTCGGTAAAAGTATCGCCATCTGGAGCATCTCATTGCGTTTCTTTTCACCCCCAGAAAAATCAGCATTGAGTGAACGATAAACATGCTTGCGATCCACCCCAAGCTTTGCCGCTTCTGACTGAATCAAGTCATCAAACTCAAGTGCATCAAGCGGTTGTAACCCTCGTTGCTCACACATCGCATTATAGGCGGAACGCAAAAACACGTTATTGTCAAGACCAGGCACTTCAACTGGATACTGAAAAGCGAGGAACAACCCTAGCCGCGCCCGTTGATCAACGTCCATCTCCTTGAGGTCAATGCCGTCCTTAAATTCCAGCTCACCACCTGTAATCGTGCATTGCGGGTCGCCGACGAGAGCACGCGCAAAGGTGCTTTTCCCCGATCCATTGCGTCCCATCAAGGCATGCACCTCGCCAGCTTGAACATGTAAGTTAAGACCGTGCAAGATCTGCGTGTCTGCACTTCGCACCCGTAGGTTGCAAACCTTTAGTATTGATGGGGAATTGGCAGTTGGCATGAGGAGTCCGCAAGAAAAAGCCAAGAGAACGCGTGGACATTATCACTCTTGCTCCTTTGTCGCAAGCTTGTTGCCACACCCAATTCCTTTTTTATGCGGAGGGCTTTCCCCCCTCCGCACCTCCCCCCTCTTCCATCTTGCTCCGTG
>JAPPIL010000237.1 GCA_028877195.1 Pseudomonadota bacterium | reverse complement strand
GCAACTAGAAGGGGATTGAGTTGAAAAGATTACTCGCTACTGCAACTATAGCAATTACATTCTATACCTCTGCCTGTATCGTTAAGAATAATGCTTTTGTTGCTAAACATATATTGGTTTAAAAAATTCTCTTGAATTACCGATAACGCGTGTAGTTTGTAATTTTTACAGGAGGCTGGCTATGGGCGATTTTATCGGTGATTTTATCAGCAACATCATTGCGTTTTTCCTCGGCGCTGCTTTATTCAACAATATCATGTTTCTTATATTTGTCGGCGGAATCTGCCTAGTGGTAGGACTATTTTGGGGCTTGAAAGTCAAAGCAAAGCGTAGGGAACAACTCCTCGCTCTTCAAGAGACATTAGAAGATACTGTCGCAGAGCCAGCGAAAAATGCAGTTATATCTATCGGCAAAGCAACAAAATCAGTGTCGAAGGACATCGGCAAGGCGGTCGAAGACATAACAAAAAAAGCTAGCTGAATGACAAACAAAAGATGGGAGGTTGCTATAGTCAACACATAAACATGTTGGCAACAAAGAAGTTTTGCCCCTATATCAGAAAAAAATTCAGCTAACTGCTACCACCAACCAAGCGATTGCGCCCCGCTCTCTTTGCTTGATAAAGTAGTTTGTCAGCGCATTTTATCAAACCACTACCACCGTCGCTACGCTCCTCCTTGCTGCCATCAAATGTGTAAACACCCATCGACGCAGTTACTTTGACACTGTTGGTATCAAGGACATAATCAGATGCAGCAATCGCATCCGCTACACGTTTGCCAAACGCCATCGCCCCAACACTATCGGTATGAGGCAGCATTATCGCAAACTCATCACCGCCGTAACGCGCCGCCGTGTCTTCGCTACGCAGTTGGTTCTTAATACGCTCACCAACTTGTGCTAACACATACGACCCCATCATGTGGCTAAAGCTGTCGTTGACACGCTTGAAGTGATCAAGATCAATCATAATTAACGACACGCTATAGTTATAGCGACAAGCACGAGAATGCTCTTCTTCAAGACGTTTGGAGAAGTGGCGCATTGTAAAGAGGCTGGTTAACTCATCGGTAATCGTCAACAACTCAAGCTTGCGGTTTTCATTTTCCAGCGTTTTGCGTGCCTCTTCCAGTTCATCAGTCATTCTCTTGATACGAAGATTGGTTTTAATGCGAGCTTTTAGTTCAGGCACAGAACAAGGTTTAGCAAGGTAGTCATCACCACCAATCTCTAAACCCTTCAAAATATCATGAGTCGATGAATTGCCAGTCAGGAAGATAATCGCAATGTAAGGCTTGTGTTTGGTGAGACCACGTATCTTGCGGCAAACATCCAGACCGTTTTGACCAGGCAAGTCAACATCAAGCACCACAAGGTCGGGATTGAATTCATTCAGAGACTCGTAAACAACATCTGCGTCGTGAGCGACCTTTACCTCATAGTCGCTGCGCAACACCGACGCGTAGAAAGCACATACGTCCGCATCATCATCTACTAGTAGAAGCTTGCTCTTCATGCGCCTGTCTTTTTAGACGTATTGCCTCGTAAATCATGAACTCAATAGTTGCGACTGACCTCACCTGTAAAACCGTATGGTTGCTGTCAAGCGTGCCGATATTCATTACTTCAGAATGAAGAAACTGATAAACGGCCAGCTTATCCGCAGCATTTTCCGCACTGGAATAGGAAGCGATCGCCGCACTGGACTGGGCAAGAATGGAAGGCATAATCCAATTTTTTTCCTTGAATAGATAACGCATCAGCTGGCGTGGACGTATCTTTGGCATCGCCGCACGCACAGAGTGCCAAAGATTATGGCTATGGCGATGACTGCCACAACAGCCGCCTCCCAACAGGCGCACGATGTTGCGTTTGTGGAGACTACGCACGAGCAGTAGCGAACTCAAAGCTGTTGAACCGATGAGTGCAAAGGTCAGAACATTTATCCTCGCATTGCTTACCGCCGCCACATCGCTCTTGTGTTGAAGCGTGTCCAGCAGCGGTTGAAAATCCGCCAACGTCAAGCCATCGTCGGGGTTAATAGCTGTGCACGATGATATGACCCCCTCAAGCTGGGTGCACCGATGGAAATACGTAAGCCTATCACGTTTCTCGACGTATAGAACCCTGTCCGAGCGTCCATCCGCAATCACCGCCTTGCCAATCGATGCCACCGCAAGACCACTAACCAGCAAAACTGCGCGCAGTAAGCAACTCAAAACTACTCCCTTCTCGCTGCGGTTACATTGTAAACTAAATCCGCTTGCGCAAATTCATCAACCGCCTCGGAATATTCAGCAACAGCCGCATGATAACTCCTGTCTAGTGCATGTAGGTGCACCAACGCATCTATAAGCTTCTCCAACGCATTGTAGCTAATCGCAGTCAAACGATGGACATTGATGTAGACAGGGTCATCATGGCTATCTCTTACCATCTCTGGGACAACGGTAATCTTTTTCAAATACATCTCGGTAGTGGCAATACCTTTGTATATTTTGCCAATCGCACCGATTCGGGCACGATAATCGTCTTCTGGCATATCCTTGTGCGCAAGTTTATTCTTCAAATCTAAAGCTAGCATCTCAACAAGAATAGTCGGCACGGCGGTAATGAGGTTGATGAACCGCAAACGCTTATCACGCTCATTGCTCGCAAGCTGCGCATAGACAACACTCAAATCATCGCCACTCGCAGACACCACACGGGCGGGGGGAGGTTGCAAAATATTGATGACGATGCGATCAGCAAGTTCTGAACGCAGCAGTGTTTTGGTTAGCCCATCACCGTAGTCATCGCTAATGTCAGGATTGACTTCTTTGATTGCTTGTCCTTGTAGTTGCCCAGCGCCTTTCTTCGGTTGCTGATAGTAAGCAAAGACTGCTCGTGCCCGCTGGAGCAGTGATATATCATTGTTCTTGTTCAAAGAAAAACTATGTAAAACATTAGTATAGGTTGAATGTGTCTTGTCAATAGCAGCAAAATACAACACTTGAAACAGCGGACACACCACATGTAGCGGCCCGATAAGCAGCGGTTCAATTACCAGTTCGGTGATCGCAGTGTATGGCAACCAAGTAACTGCAGTTAGAACCGCAGCAAACGCCCCGCGCTGGTGGTATGTTTGATTTAGAAAGCCGCCTGCTCGTGCTTTCAGGTAAAGCCAATGGTCAAGGGTAAGATACTTGTCAAGCGACTTGACCCTTTCTGCGATGCTATGCCTATGCTTATTAGCGGTGAGGTAATTGCGCTCACGCCAATTCTTGCGCAACAAGCAAGCCTCACAGATGCGATAGTCTTCGGTCGCGAGAGAGTTGGTGAGATTAGTCAGCCACACATAATTTGGCAATCGAATATCTTGAAGGTCGCCATCCGATAGCTCAAACTGCATCGTATGCTCACCTTGCGTCGCCGCAAACCAGCTGCCTTTGCTACTATGATAATCAGCAAGAATATCCTGTAACGCCCCCGCATGAGCAGCCGAGCTAACAAACAGGATGCTTAATTTTAAAATGATAACTAAAATAATAACAAGGTAACTATAGGGCAAGCTTCTGTAAGCGATTGGATGACGCTGTTTGCGGGGCTTGTGGTTCATGACATGTCTTGTCTGTATCTAACGCCCAGTTGTATAACGTTAGGCAGAACTCAAAGTCAAGTTATTGTAAACGGAAGACTACGACGGCCGCACCACCATGGGCTAGCAAAGCTCTCGCTTATACTTGCTACACTAGCTTTTCTTTATCACCTGCTCGCTGGACTAACAGACGGGCAACAGTGAAAAACCAGTCGCTTAAGCGATTTAGATAGGCTAGCAGTTCCCCCCTAACTTCATAGTCATCTACCAACCGACAAAGACGGCGTTCAGCACGGCGGCAAACGGTGCGGCAAAGGTGCGCAAACGCCGCAGCTTGATTGCCAGCTGGCAGGATAAAGTTGCGCAAGGCTGGGAGTTCAGCACTAAAGGTGTCTATCTGTTGTTCTAGCGTTTTCACATCGTTGCATGTCAATTTTTGGAAAACTTGTTTAGGTTTGGCCAGAGCGCTGACTTCTGTGCCAATAACAAATAAAAGTCGCTGCACCTTTTCCAAACAACCAGCAAGCTCATGCTCTCGTCTGATAGATTCAAGTAACACCCCAACACAAGCGTTTAGTTCATCCAATGTGCCGTAAGCCGCAACTAAAGCATGGTCTTTGCGCACTCGACCACCAGCTACTAGTGCGGTGCTCCCTTTATCGCCTGTTTTGGTGTAGATGTTCATAGATACCCATCAGCATGTAGAGTGAACAGAGCATGTGCGTCGTAATTAGTATAAAAATATTTTGGCAAACACATTTAGTCGTTAGCTCAAGTGGCAGGCCGAGCGATGGTCGTCGCCAACCTCTCGGAGTTCGGGGACTTCGGTGTAACACTTATCCATCACCTGCTTACATCTGGTATTGAAACTACAACCACGCGGTAAATCTGCCGCGTCGGGAATATCCCCAGTAATGAGCACTCGTTGTCGCTCACGTTCTTTCTTGGGGTCTGGTTGCGGGATAGCATTCATCAACGCTTGCGTGTAAGGGTGGCTCGGCGCTTCAAAAAGTTGTTTTACTTGTGTCGTTTCAACTATTTTGCCTAAATACATCACTGCTATCTCGTGCGAGATATGCTTAACAGCAGACAAGTCATGTGAAATAAAAATATACGAAAGATTGAATTGCCGTTGAAGTTCAACCAAGAGATTTAGAATTTGCGACTGTATAGATATGTCAAGCGCTGATACTGGCTCATCACAGATAATAACCTGCGGTCGTAAAGCTAAAGCACGAGCAATCGCAATCCGTTGGCGCTGTCCTCCCGAAAATTCGTGCGGGTAACGTTTGATAAACTTGCGCGCCAAACACACCTTATCCATCGCATCGAGCACCATTGTTTGTAATTTAGCCCGACCCAAGCGTCGAAAGTTGGTGATAATTGGCTCGGCAACCGTCTCATAAACAGTCAAACGTGGGTTCAACGACGTGTAAGGGTCTTGAAAAATCATCTGTAACTTGGGGCGAATGGAGCGCAGCTGCCGTTGCGATAATTTAGCAATATCAACCCCATCAAGCCGCACCTCACCCGCAACTGGGTCATAAAGACGTGTGATTGCCCGACCAAGCGTTGACTTGCCACAGCCTGACTCCCCGACTAAACCAAGTGTTTTGCCTTTGTTAAGTTGCAGCGATACTCCGTTCAATGCCTTAAGTGTTAACTTCCGACGACGAAACACAGGCCCACGCACGATTGGAAAGTGCACATGCAGATTTTTTATTTCTAGCAAGGGGTTCAAATTTTAATCCTTCTATAAGACCAATTAGCGACTGATTTTATTTGATATGAAAAAGCGAGCCGCCTGTGAAATGCTTTTAAAGCACCAAAAACATAAGGAACTCGCCGCACCAAAGGTAACACATAAGAAGGTAAACTGAAAGCAATACGATTCTGCCATCTAACAGGGAAGCACTACGTCTTTAAATAAATTCTCGCATCATCAAACAATGCCCTGTAATCGCCCCCTATTGCGGGCTTTGTTGCATAAGTAATGCCTATTTTTGTTTGTATGCGGAGAGACGTTAGTCGCTCTACGAGCGACAGACTCTGCGCTCATTCGGA
>JAPPIL010000052.1 GCA_028877195.1 Pseudomonadota bacterium | reverse complement strand
CCCCCCCCCCCCCCCATACTAAAAAGGAGAGATGTTAGTTATGCAACAAAGCCGGAAAGCCCTCCGCATACAAAAAACATGCTGTGCCATGCCTTTCTTACTAGGAGCGCAATGCAAATACCTCAATGCCGTCCTACTAGTAGAAGCCTTTTCATCCTGCGCACCGCCTTGGCGATGCCGACATTGATCGCTTCAGCAATAATCGCATGCCCGATATTAGCTTCGGCAACGTGTGGCAAGGGTTGAAAATAGTGGGCATTTTTGTAATTGATGCCATGCCCGATATGCACCCCTAGCCCTAAACTATGCGCCAGAGCAAACGGTTCATGCAGGCGAGCGATAACTTGGCTGGGGTTATCGCCACGATCAAGTTGTTCACAGACATCACCCAGATGAAATTCAACCGCCGCACAACCAGACTGCTTGGCTTGCCGCACCGCTTTGACATCAGGGTCGATAAACAGCACTGGCGCGATTTTTTGTCGTAGGATTGTGTTTACCGCCTCCGACAAGCGTTGATCAAAGATATGCAGACCACTCTCGGTCGTAAGCTCTTGTCGTCCTTCAGGCACAAGGGTGGCACTGTGGGGTTTGACTCGCACAGCGATAGCAAGCATTTCATCGGTTACCGCCATTTCAAGGTTGAGTGGACAGCTGATCCGTTGCTTGAGTGCGAAGACATCCTCATCACGAATATGACGACGATCTTCCCGCAAATGGCAGGTAATGTTATCTGCGCCCGCTTTTTCAGCAAGCAGGGCAACCACAATCGGGTCGGGGTAGTCCGTGCCTCTAGCGTTACGGACAGTGCCGACATGGTCAACGTTTACACCTAATCGCATGTTTGCCTTTGTTTACTGTGCGTTTATATCTCGCAGCAGGGTATGCGCAAGCTCCTGTGAATACTGCTCAAGCATGTGTGTGTCTTCACCCTCAAGCATCAGTCTTGCCTTCTGTTCAGTGCCTGAATAGCGGCACAGGAGACGACCAGACTTGCCAATCTTATTTTGCACGGCATTGATCAATTCACTGAAGCGCGCGAGTTCGGAGAAGGGCGGTTTGCTAGGCACATCTATGTCTCGCATTATCTGGGGCACAAGCGGAACTTCTTGACGCAACATGGCGATGGTCTTTTGTTTGAGCAGAGCGATTTCAATCACCTTCAAAGCTGCGAGTATCCCATCGCCCGTGGTCGCATAACCTTGATGAATGATATGCCCTGACTTCTCACCGCCCAAACTATAACCGCCGCGCCGCATCTCCTCAACGACAAAACGGTCGCCGATCCGCACTCGGATCAGTTTACCGCCACAAGCCTCCATCTCTCTTTCTAACCCGATGTTGCTTACGTCGGTAGCAACGAGCGTGTTGGCGTGGAGATTAGAGTTGGCAAGCATGTGTTTGGCGCAGATGCCGAGGATTACATCACCATCAAGATATTCACCTTGATCATCGACAATTAGCAAACGGTCAGCATCGCCGTCCAATGCGATACCGATGTCAGCCTTGTAGAGTTGAACATCGGCTTGGAGTTTGCTGGGGTGCAGCGCTCCGCAATTAGCGTTGATATTCAAACCATTGGGTTGATCGCCGATCAGGAACACTTCCGCACCCAGTTCACGAAAAACTTTTGGTGCGACACGGTAGCCCGCACCATTAGCGCAATCAACAATTATGCGCAACCCCTCCATCGACAGATGTTTGGGGAACTGCTCTTTCAGAAACACTGCATACTGCCCGCAAGCATCATCAATGCGTCTGGCCGTGCCCAGATTCTCGTTAGTTGGCAATTCTGTATTAGCACGATGAAGCATAGAGTCGATCGCTTGTTCCGCTTCGTTTGGCAACTTGTAACCCGATGCATCAAAGATTTTGATGCCATTGTCGTAAAAAGGATTATGCGATGCGGAAATAACGATGCCAGCACTTGCTCGCAAGCCGCGGGTAAGGTAGGCAACCCCAGGGGTCGGCAGCGGCCCGATGAACAGTGCATCTGCACCGACGCTTAATATCCCTGAACATAAGCTTTGCTCCAGCATGTAGCAACTGATGCGGGTGTCCTTGCCGATAAGTATCCGCGGACGATGATGTTGACGCTTAAAGTATGAACCGATCGCCTGTCCGATACGCAACACGACATCAGGCAACATCGGGTAGGAGTTCGCCTTCCCTCTGATGCCGTCAGTGCCAAAGATTGAGTTTGTCATTGCTATCAGGTCTCTCCCCCTTACGCGGGATAATTATCATTATCAGTAAGCATATACTAGTCTAGGTGTTTGCATACGAGAAGCTTTGCCCTCTTGATAAACACATATTGTCTTTTGAACGCCCACTGTTGTAGATGATTCCTTCGGTTTGCTTATAAAAATTAAGGTAATACGGGCTTATGAAAATTCTGCTAACAGTGTTGTTTATCAGCAGCATCGCTAATGCTAGTTTAGGGGTTAAATTTTCACGCACTGTTGTCAATAAAGTTGTTGGTGGTGCTGCGGCAGTCCTTATCAGCATTACCCAGCCTGTTGTCGCTGTCGATGTTGAACCAGTCGTATCACAGCATATCGCACTGAAGATATTGAGTGCTGACCAGCAGATACCATTATACGAGTTGCTTGATTTAGATTACGGCACACTAATAAGACTGCTTACATCGGGGCGAGTGGCAGTCAATGCCCAAGACAAGCACGGTCGAACTGCGTTGCATTATCCTTATATGGATTTAGATGTCGATATTGCCAAGCTAAAACTTTTTCTTGCGGCTGGTGCTGACCCGACCCACAGCGATTTTGGTGGCTTTTCCCCCTTTCATCCAAACTATTATGACGGTCATCCTGAAGGTTATCAGATACATGCTCTCTTTATCGAAGCCGTGCATGGAGTGAATGGCAGCGATGAGTATGGTCGTAAGGCATTGGGTGAAGCTTTGCTCTATGCCACTTACGGCTGGGATCTTGCGACGGCAAGAGCATTGGTCGCTGACGGAGCGGAAGTTAGTTATGATGACTATGTTGAGCGCTTTGAACTTCTTGATGTTGCCAGCCAAGCGGGGGCACTCACCTTGCTGATGATGGATAGGGAGGCTTACCGAGCAGAGCTTGAACGACAGCCAGGCGGCATTGCTGCGGTGCTAAAAACGCAAGGGGAGCATTTGGTTTATTTGGCAACCAAATTCAATAACCCAGCTGCTCTAGAGGTTTTGCTGACAAATGGAGCGGTAATCAGTGTTAGCGACGGTGATTACATGCGTTGGGCTTTTTATCACAGTAGTTTTGATCTTGTTGCGATGTTGTTGGCAAGAGGTGGCTCAACAATTCTAAATGGACGTTCAGCTTATCTAATTTGGTACGATAGGATTATGCCGCAGCATGGTAGCCGCAACGTCAAAATGGACGCTGGCATCGCTGCACTGCTGTTGTTAGCTAGTGGTGAGAGCGAAGACCATGTGGGACGAACAGCGATGCATTGGGCTGATATAAGTGGCAGTGCAACCCTCAAGCAAGTTGTTGCGGGTGCGGTAAGCTCTAGCAAATTAGTTGGTCGCAAATTGCGCGATCAAATCAAACGTGAGATGAGATGAATGCGATGAGACTTTCTTTTTTTACACGGTTGAGTAGAGATGGGCATCTGCACCCAGCAGTTGTCCCACCCCACTATAGTCAAGCTAACCACTAACGCAAACAGCGATATGCTTGCCGTTCATTGGCTATATCTGCTCGCACGTTACGGCAACCCTCTGGTCTTGCTTTAATCAACAGCACTTCATCGTCTGCTTTTTCAAGCAACATGAAGGTTATCTCTTTGATACTCTCTCTTCGTCTGATAGTTGGTTTAGGATCAAGACCGACGATTTGGTTGTCAAATACGCGCTCGCTGTTTTGAGCTGGGTGTCCGTTTTGAGCCAAGAAATACTTGCCTTTTACGCCACCCGTTGCCTCAACACCACCGATGCTAGCATTAAGAATCGCACGCCCACCATATTCATACGCTTCAATAAATTTATGCGACATGCTGTTGCTTGGGTCGGCGCTAACATCAAAGGCAGCGGTCTCTATACCACTTGTTAAACATACATTTTCGGTTCTAAACCTTATCTTGCAACCGCTTTGACCATCGGGGATTGAGTTAATGCCATTGCTGGCAACGATATAGATAGAATCAAGCTCAGCAGCTTGGACATCAGTTTCAGAAGTGAGCAGTCTAACTTTATCTGTTCCCCAATGCACAAGCGACAGCCCATGGCAAGTAGCAACATCGAGTTTTACTGTCTCTGCTCCCGTTATTGCCAGAGATACTTTACGACCGATTACCGTGTCTGTCGGTTGGGTAGTGATACTAAAGACATCATTTGCCGTATCTGGTTTGCATGCTGCGGCATCCACTACGAAAACGTCGCTCTCGACAGTAACGGTTCGCTCATCGTCGCCGTATTTCATTTCAACGATAGCTACGATACGACAATCTTTCCATGAACCATCGCCTGTCTTGTTTGGGTCGATGACAAATTTCATCTCGGTCTCGCCATTGGAGTCCAAGATAATCGTATCATCACTGCCAACCATGTATTTGTCATGGGTATTGCAACGATAAGACCATGTGGTTATATGACCCAGATTTAAACCTTCAACCAATCTACCATCAAGGGTAACTAGTAGCTTAAACAACGTTTCTTTTCCGACATCAAAGTTGTCTGGCAAGCTCAACTTTAATTTGTAATTATCTAAATTATTTTTTGGCGCACCTCTCGGTTGTTCTTCGTTGCGCGCACCTGCGTGGATACACCCAGACATAACAAAAATCATGGGAAGTAGTTGTTTTATCATTGTAGCCGCCTCCTAGAGCATAAGCTGGTAAGAACTATTTATCTAACATGATAGCTTGGACTGTGTTCTAGGGCTAGTTTGTTTTTGTGGAGGGATCAGGGGCTTTGTTGCATAACTCAATTTATCCATGAAAACACTGTGATAAGCGTATTACAGGTGCTCGCATAAATATTCCTGCCACTGGAGCGGGCATCTCTCCAGATGCACCACTCCAGTGGGTTAAGCCTGCCGTATCGTTGTCATACTTGCCTTTCAGTCTTACCTTTGTATCGCTCCAGACTTAACGACTTGTTTGTTTGCGGGGGATGCTTCCCCCGCAGGCCCCTCCTAAACCTCTTGCTACATAAGGGCTTTCTGTTGCTTAATCAGTTATGCAACAAAGCCAGGGCCGGCACTGCCTGTCATACAAGCCGTCTAGATACCACCGTCCATGCTTATCGCTATCTCTAAAAGTATGACGGGAACGACGGGATTTGAACCCGCGGCCTCCGGCGTGACAGGCCGGCGTTATAACCAGCTTAACTACGTCCCCATAGAACATGAATTTCTAACATGTTTTAGCGGTCAAGGAAATTGAATTTTAGTATCAGCACATGTTCTTCTAGCACAGAAAATTATTCGGCCAGATTATTGAACACCACATGTGTGCGACTGGACTGCCATCAAAGCCAAGCCTGCTTGCTTTTATTGAACAAGATCGCTAAATAGTTGCTGCTATCCTCTATGGTGGAATTGGCGAAACGGTTAACGCATCGGATTGTGATTCCGACATCATGGGTTCGACTCCCATATTCCACCCTATCTCAATCACCTAAACTAGGATGTTGACAATTCCTCCACAACCAGTGGGTTCGACTGGCTTTGTTGCATAACTAACATCTCTTTTTAGTATGCGGAGGGCTTTCCCCCCTC
>JAPPIL010000050.1 GCA_028877195.1 Pseudomonadota bacterium | reverse complement strand
CCAATGCTGCTTTGTTATCCTGAAGGAATGTCAAGCCCTGCACAAAGTTGCGGCAGTAAGGGGTTGAACAATCACGCATGGCATTAGCAACGCCTGGCGGCACCTTGCCGAACTTGCCTAATGCCTCGATCGCCTTGTTACTGGCATGCAACATCCGCAAACCCTTGACCATCCCAACAAAGTCTACGGAACTCAAGCCAAGTCCGATATACAGGTCGCGCTTGAGTGCACCGAGTTGCTTTCTAACTTGCATATACTCTTGCATGTCATTGCCAAACAGGTCAGCAAACAATGCCCCATCCAAACGGCGATCTTCGGTGCGTTGACGATAATATCTGGCTAGCGTGCTGCTCACATCAGCTGCGACACCAGACGCAAACAGTGCCGTGCCCATTATTTTAGAGTGAGGGAAGTTAGCAAACTTTGATGCGACAATCATTGCCGCAACGGTCGTCGCAATGCTCGCGTATACCAACACAGATTCGACATGTTCAGCAACCGTCTTACGAGCAGCACGTGGCAAGACTGCCGCAACTTGATGCGCAAGATCAGGTCTGACTAACAGAGCCTTCGCAATCGGAATCGTGTGATGGAAGTCAAAAAATTCCAACAGCATTTCATCAGCATTGCTCTTGTTGGCAATTTTATTATGCATGCCGATGAGGTCAAGCAGTTGCCTATTGAAGCCCTCGTGCATCTCTTGGAGCGCATTATCAAGCACGGAAATCTGCACATTGTTATGCATCTTCCAATCATAAGTTAGACCAGTGGCACTGTTGCTTATTGGCAAGTCGGCGGGTGTGCGTTTCTTGCCCATCGCATCGATGAAAGCTTTTGTCGCGAGCAATGCCCCATGCGGCTCGCTGAAAATCATGTCATAGCGTTGCGAGTATCTTTGATACGCCATTTTGAATTCATCGCTGCTGTTGTCGTAGTCGATCGTGTCTGAAAAAATCCACTTGCCCTTGAACGCCGCTGCAGCCGTGCGAGGGTCGGGGTAAATTTTATTCACCGCCTCAATGTATGCCGTGATGATGCTATGTAGTTGATGGCGATCTAGTGATTTAAGCTCCTCATATTTTTGGGATATGACATCTTCGACGATCTTATCGAAAGCTGCGATAAGCTCATCAGGGCAACGCTTCTGCAGTTTGCAAAGCACCACGACAGTGGTCTCCCGCGGTATCCAATTGTAAAGAAGCGTCGATATAGCCCATTGCCGCACGAGACTTGCAAACGCTAGATCAAAAGCGATGCTGTTGATGTTTGTTGTCTTGGTGAAGTACTGTTCCTTTGCTTCGCCTTTTTCTACTGTTTGGCTAGGATTGTTTGCTAGTGCTTTAAGGTAATCGCTTGCTTTAGCGTAGTGAGTTAAGTTCAATGCTAGCGGCATCGCATCACGAAAATCTGCTACCTCCAACGCATTGAGAATAAGTTGGCGTGCATGCTCGGCCTTGTCCTGCGTTTGGGTTGGCAAGTTTTTGAGAATCAAGCGAATGGCAAGCCACTTGCGTTGGGCGAGCAGCAGTGTTTGCCAATTGGCATCGTGCTGGCGATGTTTGTTAGCAAAGATATACTTCTGCACCGCATCGGTTGTTTCAACGATAAAACCGTAGTCATGCACCGTGTTGATGCTTAATTTGTCCAGCATCTCTTGTGTCGGGGGTTGCACTTCATAGGTCAAACCCAAGACACTTACGAGCCTGACATCGCTCTGATTGCTTTTGGTTGCCAGCTTGACCGCGGCAACGATCATTTCATGTGCCTGCATGACAGAGGTGTAAAGTTTTTCATAGGCACTGCGTTCATCGTAGAGTTCGTTGGTGTAGGAAGTGCTTTCATCAAACAAGGCAACACGGGTGTAGTAGAAAGTCTTACCCTTATATTTGCCATTGGTCTCTTTAGCTTTACAGAAGTTAACGGTGCGATAAATACGATCTTGTCTTGCTTTCCGACCAAGTAGTTTGTCTGTTGATGGTGGGTCAATAGCATTGTCATCGGCGGAAAAGCGCACGGTTTCCCGACCTTTAGGACAGGTGAAATCATCAGGGAAGTAGCCACGCAATAACTGCACATGTTGGGGTTGATGGTGATAGTCATCGTGGACGATCATTATCTTGAGGTAGTAGCCACCAAAGTAATGCGGATCATTACTGCTGACTTTACGTGCCGCGTCGATGCCTTCCCTATCTCTAAAGCCACCGAGGGGGTCTTTATTGGTTACAATGTCGGCAGCAAAGCCTTTGAACGTCCCCTGCTCGTCAGCCAACGCATGTTTTTCATTGTAGAGCTCAAAGGGAAAGAATTCCCCACTCATAACAGTAGCAGTATCGTTCATAAATAGACCGATGAGTGCAACATGGTTGCCCTTCGCGTCGGTGCGAAATGAACTAAAGTCGCTGAAGTTATTGAATTTACACGTCGCAATTCCCAATAACAACGGCAGTGTTAATAAATACTTCATAGCCTACATGTCGTCTCGTCGCTTAAAAATATTTCATTACTTTTTTGTTGTAACGGTGGTAGGTAAGCAATCGCTAATTAATCTATTAAGGATGTACCATGAAACTTTTAACTATCGTGTCTTTGTTATTAGCTGGTGTTCAAACTAGCAACAGCTCACTGCGAGCTTCGGTCGTGATGACTGACAAGTTGAAAAATTCCCCCGCTGGTCGCATTGCGCAGCGCAGATTTGAGCAGTATATTGGCAAGCGCCTGCAATTTCGTATCTGGCACGATGGTAAGTTTCACAAGTTCGTCGGCACTTTGGACAGGGTTATTATCCCCAAAATTGAAGAGTTGAATGCACATGACCTCCGCCGCCCTGATGTCAAGACAGCGATCAAAGAACATAGGCAATTGACTTTAGGAAGTCGAGGTGCACCAGCACCGATTGAGGCGGTTTTTAGTGGTGTAGAGGGGAAGACCGCAGCTGATACCGACGTTATCCATGCTTTGCCCGCAAGTGTGCCGTTTGATCGTATCACTGGCATCAGTGGTCAGTCGGGTAGATTTTCTAGAGGCGCACGTGTTGCGGTTGATGGTGAAATATTCTGGGGGCTGACTACATCGGCAAGTCATGCTGATGGGCATGTCATTGCCACTTATTGCGATGGTCAGTATTGCGAAGTGTTGATTGAGGCGATCATGATTCATGGTCAGCGCAACGGCACAACGATGTCGGTAATCCAGCTTCAGGAAGGCGATGAGGCAGAAAAAACGGTACCGATACTACAAGATCATATCCTCCTTCCCATGCCGACTATGGTTATGGTGCATGCATCAGAACTGCGCAGCTATGTGTATCAAATTGCGTCTGACAAGTAACTAAATGGGAATTCTTGGCATCATCGTTATGCTGGCAGTGTGCTGGCTGTTATCTGATGCCCGCAAGTCGGTGAGTATCCGAGTTATCTTGTGGGGAGTTGGCTTACAGTTCGCGCTTGCGGTATTGGTGCTTGGTATTCCTGCCATCGGACTACCAGGCATCTTGTTGCCTGTGTTTCAGTTGATGGACAAGGCAATTTTAAGTGTTGTTACTTATGCTAAAGCTGGCACTGGTTTTGTTTTTGGCCCGTTGATCGATGCCGAGAAAACGGGCTTTATCATGGTTACCCAAGTTCTTGCGATTATTCCTTTCACCGCCGCCCTTGCTGCTGTCCTACTGCACTGGGGGGTTATGCAGCGGGTTGTTGCTGTTATCGGTTGGGTGATGAAAAAAACTATGCGCATTAGCGGGGTGGAATCACTCGCGGCGGCGCTCAATGTGTTCTTTGGTCAAAGCGACACGCCCCTGTTCATCAAGCCGTTTCTTGCTAAAATGACCCGCTCGGAGCTTGTTTGCTTGCTGGTTGGAGGGTTTGCAACTGTAGCTGGTTCAATCCTTGTCGCTTATGTTGCCATTTTGCAGCCGCTTATTCCTGACATCGGTGTGCATCTATTAACTGCAAGCATTATGTCTGCGCCCGCCGCGATAGTTGCCGCCAAGGTGCTTTCGCCTGAAACTGCTGTGCCATTGACTGCTGGGCAGGGTGGTATTGCGATTGAGGTTAGTAGCCGTAGCACGATCGATGCGATCGCCAAGGGTGCTGTGGATGGCTTAAAGATTGCTGCTTTTGTTACTGCGATGCTGATTGCTTTTATCGCTGTTGTTGCGATGGTGAATTCCTTCCTGACGACGTTAGGTGAATGGATGGGCTTTGCACAATGGGGTGCTAGTCTCTTGCCAGAAGGTGCGCAACCAGTGCTTAATCTGCAAAACATTCTCGGCTGGTTGTGTGCGCCGATAGCTTGGTTGATTGGCATTACTTGGTCGGATGCCCACCTTGCGGGCACGCTTATTGGGGAAAAAATAGTGCTCAACGAGTTTATTGCCTACCTCAATCTTGCCGAAGTAAAGGATTCACTCGATGTGCGCTCGGCGACAATCCTATCCTATGCTTTGTGTGGTTTTGCTAACTTTGGTTCGATCGGCATTATGATTGGGGCGATGAATTCACTTGTCCCTGAACGTAGCCATGATGTTGCTAATATAGGTCTTCGTGCCTTACTGGGTGGCACAGTTTCGGCATTGATGACTGCGGCCGTGGTAAGTATCTTGATTTGACATTAGCTACTAAAGATGCCAATCTCATTTTTTCTTTGATCCCCAGTAGCTCAGTTGGTAGAGCAGGTGGCTGTTAACCACCGGGTCAGTGGTTCGAGTCCGCTCTGGGGAGCTCCACCCGCCACTGTGCAATTGGCGACATCCTCATTAACAGGTGGTGATGTCATGTCGTTAAAGATAAATTGCAGTTGCACTTTCGCCGTGTCCAGCTGGCGGATAACGATCTTCTGAAACAGTCGCCTATAGATGGATTTGAGCGAGGTCAAATCTCCCTTTTTGATGTAGTCGATAGCTGTATTAACAAGTCCTAATCTCCCGTTTTTGTCTGGAGGCTGTGCTTCCGTGAGATGTCTTTGCAGCTGTTGGAGCTGTGTCTTCATGTTGACGAGTTCCCTTTCCTTATCTATCAGAGCTGAAAACTGCTTGCCATACTCGTCTCTGAACGACTGCGCCATTTCCAGATTGTTATTATCGAGCAGGAAGCTCAAGCGATTGTCGAGCCTTCGCCGTTCAGTCGCCATCGTATCGAGTTTCGTGTCGATCTCGTGTCTGCTGATCTGGTCATCAGCAAATTACCTGGTTGGTTCGAGGAGTATAATAGCTTTGCTCCTCATAAAGCTCTTGGAATGAAATCACCAAGAGCATATAGGTCTCTTAAACAGGCTGGATAATGTGTCCACTTTTTCGGGGGGCAACACCATGGATATTTTACCATATCGCCCGTGATACCAGTCATTGATGATAGTCAGAATTTTTCCGTGCGCTGTGCTGAGGAAAAATGTCTTCCAGTCAGAAACTTCGAGCATTGTGTCTCTAACAATATCGAAAGCCTTCGACGGGCGGGAAGTAATCGGCATGTTCACTTGGCTGAACATTTTGTCGATTTCAGGGAGCGCGTCATGGATTACCGCAGCGACAATTTTCCAGTTCTCTGTATCCGTTACCATTGCCGCCTCGCAGAACACCCCCCTGCATTGGGTTTGCTCGGTCAACTGGATTGTATGCCGACACCAGTTCATACGGGTAAAGTTAAGATCTAATTCCTGTTTGTCAAGGGGAGCAGCGTTTTTGTTCTCCTGCTGACACGCCGCTTTCCATAGGCAAACCACCTAGACCCTTGTCATAGCTACCCTAGTGGTTAATGTGATGGAAGAGTAGGTGGTATCGT
>JAPPIL010000086.1 GCA_028877195.1 Pseudomonadota bacterium | reverse complement strand
CCACTGCTGCCTCCCGTAGGAGTCTGGGCCGTGTCTCAGTCCCAGTGTGGCTGACCATCCTCTCAGACCAGCTACCCATCGTTGCCTTGGTAAGCCGTTACCCTACCAACAAGCTAATGGGACATAAGCCGATTCACAGGCGATTGCTTACAAGTAGAGGCAATCTTTACTACGCGTAGATTATGGGGTATTAGCCACAGTTTCCTGCAGTTATCCCCCGCCTGTGAGTACGTTCCTATGCATTACTCACCCGTTCGCCACTCTACTCGCCCCGAAGGGCTTTCGCGTTCGACTTGCATGTGTTAGGCACGCCGCCAGCGTTCGTTCTGAGCCAGGATCAAACTCTAAAATTAATTACAAGTCTTACGACTTGGAAAAATTTTACGAATCAATGACTCGGTGATTGCTCCTTGCGGAGCAACCTGCACCCTAACCTTATTAATTAACTTAACAGTTAGACTAATTACTGACTTGCCATTATTCGGTTGTCAACGAGCAGCCAAGCATTCCAGCAACACTCGCAGAGGAGCTTGCTTGAAACGATGACCAGCGAGGGAGTGTAGTTGGGAGAGGGAGGAGAGTCAAGGAAATACTTGACTCAAAGATTATTAAAATTGGCGCAGGTTTTGTTCTGCTCACGAACTGCCAGCACCTGATCAATTATATCTTCATAATCCTCGTCAGACTGCTGTGTGGGCTGTAGTGCTGCGGCTGTTTGCTCATCCATCGCAAAGTCAGCATAATCGGAGGCGGTGCGACCGAGATTGTCTTTGATATTGACATCTGCACCATTAGCGATGAGTGCAGCGATTATCTCTTGGTTGCCAGTGATCGCCGCATGATGCAGGGCAGTTCTACCAAGACTATCGGGGATATTGATGTCTACGCCAGCCGCTAGTAGTTTTTTAACCTCACCAACTTGCCCAGATAACACCGCTTGATGTAGCTCGCAGCTAGATTCATCGGCATTCGTCGGCGTTGATGAATCGCTGGTCATCGCCAAGGCATCCTTGTCCGCCCCGTAGCGAATAAGGGCTTCCGCCATCTTGTCATCTTTCAAATCTCTTGCGTGCTGTAATAAGCTTACGCCATTTGCGTCGGTGTGGTTAGGGTTTGCCCCTCGTATCAATGCTGCTATCAACTGCGTTGAATTGCCTTTCTTGATTAAACCGACGAGCTTGTCATTTGCGACCTGCTTGGCTTTATCCTGCACAGCATCCTTTGCCTTTTCTGATGGCAGTATCCGCGCCGTCTGCGGCCCAAAAGCCATGCTTGTTGCAAAAATTATGCTCTTTAAGCAAAATGCCATTACCATATATCTTATGCTCAAAAATTTATTCATTGCACAGCCTCCAACGCTCTGGTGATTGATTCAACAATGTCATCATTGCCCTCCTCTTTAGCTACCTCTAATGCCTCTTGCATAGTCTCCTCGTTGACACCGCCGACCTCAAGAAGAACGATCTCCGCTAATTCTAGGAAACCTTTTTTAGCGGCTAGGACGAGAGGAGAAGGTAAGGGGAATTTCTTTGCTTGAGGAGGAAAGTTTGGATCAGCACCATACCTTAACAGGGCTTTTGCTTCGTCCTTGCGCTGCAGCAACACCGCATGCTGTAGAGATGTTATGCCACTCGAAGATGTTAAGTCTGGTGCCGCACCATAAGCGAGAAGCAATTCCACCGCCTCCTTAAACCCACTAATAACTGCCACTGCCAACGCCCAAGTGCGGTCATCGTTGATAGCATTGGGTATGGCATGGTGGTCAAGGGCATACTTCACCGCCTCGATGTCTTTAGCCGCAAGCGCCTCAAACAGCTTGCTTGCGTCTGCTTCTTCGTGATCGATATCGCGACCATACATACCATTAGGGATAGCACCAGCTTCGAGCAATGCAATCATCACATCTATATGCCCCCCCCTCGCCGCCCAATGCAGGGGAGTCATACCGCCGATGTTTTGGGCATGGACATCAGAAACGGGTATCAAGGCTTTAACAATATCAAGATGCCCCCTAGCAGATGCACGGTGTAAGGCTGTCTCACCGAGTTTGTCTACCGCCAGCGGGTCTGCACCTGCAGCGAGGAGACGATTAACGATGTCCAGATGTCCCTCTTCGCTGGCAATACGCAGGATAGTAAACCCATGCCAAAGGTCTGCAACATCAACGTTAGCACCATGCTCTAGAAAAATATCGACTGCGCGCAAATCACCGCGCCTCGACGCACTCATCAAGCCCGTGTCTCCCCTACGGCTTGCGGCATCAATCCCTTCGACGGCTAACAAACGCTGAAAAATTTTATCTTTACGCACGTCTTTGCTCATCAAGATCGCAATCTCAAGTGCGTTTTGACAACCGTTGCCAATTTTAGCGCCGCGATCAAGCAGGCAGTTGACGCGCTGAATGTCGCCGCTGACTACTGCCCAGTTAAGAGTTGGCCAACCCTTTGGGTCTTTGACTTTTACACCTGCCATCGCCTCCAGTAAGTGCGAAGCTATCAGGGCATAGCTACGGTCATCAGCAGCACGCTCAACTGCAATGTCATAGGCAAGCTTGCCATCTTTGTCTGGGTGGAACAGATCAACCGCACCAAGCAAAGCAAGCACCGCAGCAAGGCTATTGTTCGCAACTGCGATATGCATCAATGTTCTGCCCCTGTCATCAATGATAAGGGGGTTATCACCCTCGGCAATCAAATCAGCTATTGCACGTTGATCTTGGTCTTCTACTGCTTTGATTAGTTTATTTTCTATGTTTGATAATGGTGCTGGTGTTGGCGGGAAGAGTTCAGTAATACGCAAGTGCTTACCAAAAATAGCGTAGTCTTGCGGTGTTTTGCCTGCATCATCGACGATGTCTGCCTGTGCACCATGCTCAAGCAATATCTCCACACTTGGGTAGATCCCCTCATAAGCAGCACGGTGCAGCGCCGTCCAGCCTCTTGCGTCCTTGCTATTGATTACCGATTTAAGATTGAGCAATGCCGCGGCATCAAGTGTGGCCGCAGCACGATATACAGATTCAAACGCTGTTGTCTGTGCTGCTACTGACACAAATGCGCTAGACGAAGCTAAAGATGTATGCGGAGTCAGCACCATCGCAACGAGAAGTAATACTGTGCGAGAAAAAACTTCAAGATAACTAATTGTTCTGTTCGTTGCGCTTCTTTTTGTGTCTGTCTTTTTATCCTTTGTATTTGGCTCAAGCATTTGTTTCATGGGTATTTAACCTCAGCACAATTATTCACGTGGATACGAACTGTAAGCAATGTTAGCGCGACAGTGCAACAAAAAACTTGCTTGATATGTCTAACAAGAATATAAGTCGCGCCGATATTTTAATTTTTGAACATAAGATTGGAGAAAACGGTGGCCAAGCTAGTGGGGAGATTTCTATTATTGTATGCCGTTGTAGCGTTAGGTGAATGGCAACTTCATGCTAACGTAAACCTAGAATCAACGGTGCGCACAGCAATTAGACAGGCTATTGAGAAGGCGGATGCAGTGGCAATCACCGCCATATTCAAACAACATAACCTGACAATCACTTCGGCACTGAATCCAAATGGCGAAACTATCCTGCACATGCTCGCGATTGGAGCGAATGAAAACATTGAGCTCTTTGACGCTCTGATAGCTGATGGTGGCGATGAGCAGATCGACCTAAACGTAGCTGATAATCAAGGCATGACCCCTCTCCATAATGCAGCCTTGACTGACAAGTCTAATCTCGCAGGGAAACTGCTAGCAGGTGGTGCGACACCTGACGTTGCGGACAATCAAGGTAAGACTGCCCGTCAACTGGCAGAAGAAGGGGGATATGAACAAGTTGTTGAAGTGATTGATGAAAGCATTGCCGCTGCTGGTGCTGCTGAAGATGAGCCGTTGGGTGTAGGCGCTGCTAACTCTGATGAAGTTGATCTCTCATTGATCTTGATCAATATGATTACTTTAGCGCAACATAAATCTTTTGATCCGCTGATCGGACGAGCACCTGAAATAACGAGGATTTTTGAAATTCTCGGTCGCAGAAAGAAAAACAACCCAGTGTTGGTCGGACTAGCGGGAACTGGCAAGACGGCAATCGTCGAGGGAGTGGCAAACCTAATCGCAAACGGCAACGCCCCAGATGATGTGAAAGATAAAACCCTGTATTCTTTGAACGTTAGTGCCTTGCTCGCGGTTGGGGGAGACTTACCACTCTACCTCCAAGCCCTGCTGGATTTTGCCAAGCAAAACCCTGGCACGATGTTTTTTGCTGACGAGGTTCATGCCCTGACCCGCAATGTCGGAGGCATCGTGCCAATTGATATGCTTAAGCCTGCTCTTGCCGAAGGCTCATTACGGCTGATCGGAGCAACAACAGAAGATGAATATCGCCAACACATAGCAGGTGATATGACGTTGGCAAGACGAATGATGCGGGTGAACATAGATGAACCTTCGCTATCGCTTGCCGCACTTATTGCCATGAGTGCTCGTGATCTTATCTCCCAACACCACGGCATAAAGATTACCAACACCGCAGTTTACAGCGCGGTAACCCTGTCAGCACAATACTTGTCTGACAGAACCCTGCCCGACAAGGCTATTGATTTGCTTGATGAAGCTGCTTCTGCTGTGCGGCAAGGATTAAGCATGCGGGAACTACAGCGGCAGGACTTGGAGACACAACTCGCGGCGGCGCAGGTTACCAAACATATTGGTACGTATAGCAGCGATACGAAAGAACAGATCAAACAGTTGCGCGCTGATTTGAAGAAGTTTAACAAAACTTCACCCGCATCGGTGGTAAACACTCATACCATCGGGGAGTTGATCGCCAAGAAAACTGGCATTCCAGTTGAGAAAATTCTTCAAGACCGCCACGAGAAGGTACTTAGCTTATTGGCGAACCTGAAGAAAAAGGTGTTCGGTCAAGATCAAGCGTTGGAGACTATTCATGAAGTCCTATTAGCTTCACACGCAGGCTTAACTGATGAGAACAAGCCACTAGGATCGTTCATGTTGAGGGGGCCAACAGGCACAGGCAAGACTGAAACCGGCAAGCGTGTAGCTGAAATCTTATTTGATGATGAAAGCAACCTAATCACTATCGACATGAGTGAATACTCGGAACAGCACGCCGTAGCTAAACTAATCGGTTCACCGCCAGGCTATGTCGGTTATGAGGATGGCGGTATTCTTACTTCGGCGGTGATGAATCGTCCTTATTCAGTTATTCTGTTTGATGAAGTGGAGAAAGCACACCGCAACTTTACCCACATCATGCTACAAATACTTGATGAGGGGAGACTTACAGACAGTCGCGGTCATATCGTGGACTTTAGTAATACCGTGATTATGATGACCACCAACAGCACCTCCATTGAGGATGATTTCCGTCCCGAAGTTCTCGGTCGCATAGATGAAATTTTAACCTATGAAAAACTAAATCGCAGCGTCATGGATAAGCTGGTGCTGAAAAATCTTGAGCAAATCAATCAGCGCCTCTTCAGCAAAGGAATTACCGTCAGCCTTGACGAACAAACAATCCTTACTTTGAGCAAGGAGGGTTATAGCCCCAAATACGGCGCACGACCGCTTGAGACTGTCTTCCACCGCAAAATATCCGTGCCGCTATCACGAATGATTGTGGAGGGTGAGCTGGAAAAGAATAAGCGCTATCGCTTGAGTTTGGATGAACAGGGTGAGCTGCGGGCAACGCATATAACTAGCAAAGAATAGCAAATCCGAGTTGGTGTGTAAGCAACGCCCATATTTGTTTGTTTACGAGAGAGCGTTACCGGCTTTGTTGCATAACTAACATCTCTCCTTTTTAGTATGGGGGGGGGGGGGG
>JAPPIL010000247.1 GCA_028877195.1 Pseudomonadota bacterium | reverse complement strand
ATTCGCTCGCTAAGAGCTCGTCTCATAAATATTTTTTTCCGACTCTGATGATACCGACATATGTCTTATGACTCATATGTATGAAGACAGGCATCGGTGTCTGCTGTTATACGGTTGCCCGTGCCAATAACTACTTTGCTTGTCTGCAAGACAAGAGGGGGAAGAGCACGAGAAGGGGGAACGCCTTCTCGTATACAAAAGCAAACAAAGTCAAAAGCTTTTAGCATAAGAAGAAGCAGATCCCCCAATCTCTACATCTTCAACAGTGGGTGCAAACTCGCCCTGCTGTAAGCTGTAGCGCATACGTTTGCCGCCATAGAGCAACTCAACGTTGCCGCGATAAAAATCATAGCGGCCTGCGTTGATGAGGTGGTTTTTTCTTGTCTTGATGTCTCGCACATTCCCATGCACTGTCGATGGGTAAAGAGAGGCATCGTTGGCTATTTTATTGTCTATTTTTACCTCACAAGCATAGTCAGCATTTGCATAGCTACCAGCAAGAGCTGATACTATCTGCGCCTGCTTTGGCAGTTGCGGGAAGCTATCGCGTTGCAAATAAACATTGCCGATACGCCCATGCACCTTTGAATACCAGAGCGCTTCTATCTTATCCCTATCCCATTGCTTAATTTTAAGGAAATTATCACCCTCCCCTGCAAGAATCGTTGGCAACGCGTCATCGTCTTGGAGTTGGTTGCTATAGCGATAGACAACAAATTCTCGCTTGTTCGGTAACGAGAAAAATAAAGTGTTTGCCGTCGTCAGCATGTTGTTCTTGCCAGACTTGTCGCCAGTAAATGCCAAGCGCACATATTGAAAGCGATTGTGATACTCATGATGCAACACACCGTAATAAACACCCAAACGTGTGCGTAGCTCATGGTTGAAGCCAAACAAATCGTTTGCCAGAAGGTTTTTGGAATCCTCAAGAAGCTTGGTGTTTACAGCTGGCAACTGTTGCTGCACAAACGCTTGCTGCGGGAACTGCGTATAGCCACCATCTATCTGCGCTGATGCTTGCGGATAAGCGCTCGTTGTTGGCAAAGCATACGACGATACCGCTTGCCGATGCAGGTTTATCATCCCCTGCCCAAACCCATAAACGACTGCAAACAACTGCGCTTGACCATCATCACCCAACTGTCCTGCCCCAACGACTTTAATCTTTTGCCGTGTTGCTTGCGGAAATAACAACTGATCATCGCTGCGCTTGCCTGTGCGCAACGACACATCTGCATAAAATGCTGATAAGGGCATATCGTTAGCAGTAAAAATGCGCAACACTGCATGCATCTGTATCGCGCTCGTAGATTGACTATCAGTCTGGTGCGGCGCTAACTGTAGGATGGCGGGATAGCTTTGCCGCGTGCGGTCATTATTAAACCAACCGACATAATGCTGATCTCGTATCATGTCCGCAAAAGAAGGCGGCGGCTCTACTGTTGGTTCTTGCGTGCTGGGTCGCTGCTGAATTATCGCATCTGGCACGAGCACTTGTAGAATCGGGGTTACACATGATGATAGAAGCAGGATTGTCGGTATGATGATGAATATTTTTGACAGCACCTGTTTCTCTTCCTAAAGTTTTTCTTTCTAAAAGTTTTTGATCAAACTTTTTTCAAAAAGTTTGAAGGTTTTTACATGAGTGGTTGTCGCCTACCCATAAGCCTGGCACAAGTGTTACTTGCACAGCCATGTCTTGCGCCTATCGGCGACTTCTTATTCGCTAATAAACAAGTGCCTTTTGGCACTTGTTTATTAGCGATAACCCAAAGCAGTGCGAACAATCATACTCTGCGCTTTGCGATGTGCCTGCAAAGAACCTTCAGCTGTCGTGCCTGATATTCTTCTACCGACATAATGCAATCGCATCTTAACCACTCTCTCTATTTTAGCACGAATATAGCTCCAACCACCCATGTTTTGTGGTTCTTCTTGTGCCCAAATAATTTTGGCAACATGCTTATACTTGCCGATTATGTCTGCAAAAACTTTGCTCGGAAACGGATACAAATACTCAAAACGAATAATCGCAGTGTCTGTTTTTTCGCCTCGTGCGGCAAGCAATTCATAGTAAATTTTACCCGCACAAAAGATAATCTTCTTAACGTCAGCGGCATTAACGGCATCGTCATCTATTATCTTCGCAAACGTGCCTTTAGTGAAAGCCTGCAACGGTGAAGATACCTGCGGATGACGAAGCATACTCTTCGGAGACATCACCACCAACGGTTGACGACGCTGTGCCAATGCCTGACGGCGCAAAAGATGGAAGTATTGGGCTGCCGTGGAAGGCACAGCCACCTGCATGTTATTATTGCCACACAGTTGTAAGAAGCGTTCGGGGCGAGCGTTAGAGTGTTCAGGCCCCATACCCTCATAGCCATGCGGCAAGAGTAGCACCAAGTTTGAATGCATCTCCCATTTTGCTGCCGATGCCGATAAGAACTGGTCAATTATTACCTGTGCACCATTGGAAAAATCACCAAACTGCGCCTCCCACAGCACCAATGTCCGCTCTCCCACTACCGAATAACCAAACTCAAAGCCAAGCGCCCCAAATTCCGATAACGGACTGTTGATAATATCCACATTGCCGCTTCCCGCAAGCACCTGATAGTCTGAACCATTTTCTAAATCCCACACCACCGCATGCCTGCTACTAAACGTGCCACGTTGAACATCCTGCCCTGAAAGACGAAGATGGATGCCCTCGCGTGCCAAAGCTGCTAACGCCAACAGTTCTGCCATGCCCCAATCGATCTTGGTTTGCCACATCGCACGCCGTTGCTGAAACAGTTTCGCAATTTTAGGGTGCAAGGTAAAACTATCGGGAACAGATGTTATCTTGACGGCGAGGTCTTTGAGTTCGCTACCGTTAACCGCCGTCTTTATCCGTGGGCGTTGGACAACTGTTGCTTGTGTTTTCGGTGGTGTTAAATTTTTGACCCGTTGATAGGCATCATCAAGCATACGACGATACTTACTGCGCAGTGCATCCACCTCCGCCAGCGCAAATTTACCGTCTTGGCTAATGTATTTTTCCGCTACCCGCGGATGCGTTTTTATTTTTTTATACATCAACGGTTGCGTGAACGCAGGTTCATCACCCTCGTTATGACCATAGCGACGATAACCAACCAAGTGAATGACAACATCGCTGTGAAACTTTTGCCGATAAGAGAAGGCAAGTATCGCGGTCAATACCGTAGCTTCAGGGTCATCGGCATTGACATGAAAGACAGGCGCACGAATGGCTTTCACAATGTCTGAACAGTATTCCGTTGAACGTGCACAATCTGGGTTGGTGGTGAAACCAATTTGATTGTCAATGACGATATGCACCGTGCCGCCTGTGCTATAAGCAGGAAGCTTGGAAAGATTGAGCGTCTCGTAAACCACCCCCTGCCCGCTAAAGGAAGCATCGCCGTGAATGAGGAGCGGCAAAGTTTTTGTGCCTAGACTATCGTGGCGTTGCCGTTGTTTAGCACGCACATACCCCTCCAGCACTGGGTTTATCGCCTCTAAATGGCTGGGGTTTGGCAACAGGCTAATAGCAATATCACGCCCGTCTCGCTGCACAGAGGTGCTAAAACCGAGGTGATACTTAACATCGCCATCGATATCAAAGGAACTATCAGCATCATCGTTAGAACTGTCCTCAAACTCGGCAAATAACGACGCTAAATCCTTATGCATGATATTCGCTAAAACATTTAGCCGTCCCCGATGCGCCATACCAACACAGACATCTTCCACTCCCTGACTTGCAGCTGTGCTTAACATAAAATCAAGCATCGGAATCAAACTATCACACCCCTCTAACGAGAAGCGTTTTTGCCCCAGATAGCGAGTATGTAAAAACTTCTCCAGCCCCTCCGCGGCTAGCAAATCCCAAAGAATACGCTGGCGTTCCGCAGCCGTGAAGGTCATCCGTCCTGCACACTGCTCCAGCTTCTTGCTTATCCACTGCACTCGCTCTTCGTTGTTAATTTCCACATAATCCACACCGATCGCGCCGCAGTAACTTTGTTGTAAAATCTCTATAATTTCCTGTGCCGTCGCGCTATACACGCCTGATAAATTCGTCGGATACAGCAGTTGCTGCGGGTCAACGGTTTGCAAAGCAAAATCCTGCAAACTATAAGGCACATTCGCACTGCTACCTGCATCTGTAAGTGGATTTAAGTCAGCTTTCAAATGCCCACGCCGCCGAAACGTATTGATCATCGCTTCAACTTTGGCATTATTCTGGGAATGTTTAGGTGTTTGAATTTGGGTAGGAGTTTGGCTCTCAAGCTCCTGAAAAAAGCGCCGCAGCTCTGGGTCTAACTGTTCAGGCGCACGCACGAAAACCCGGTACATCTCCTCTAGGTATTCGGTATTGTGAACCCCTAAATCCATGCTCTTGCCTACGTTCAAACTCGGAAATCAAAAATGTAGCGCACGTTTATCGGTAGCAAGTGCTGCTTCTTTCAAAGCCTCCGATAAGGTCGGATGCGCATGCGTCGTGCGTGCGATGTCTTCACTGCTAGCACGATACTCCCGTGCTAACACCATCTCGGCTATCAACTCCGATGCCTGTGCAGCAAAGATATGACAACCAAGCATTTCATCGCTGTCCGCCGCACTGATCATTTTCACAAAACCCTCTTCCTGTGCGGCAGTGATGGCACGACCATTCGCCCGCAAGGGAAATTTACCGATGCGCACTGCGATACCTTGTGCTTGCGCCTGCTCTTCCGTTATGCCGACACTGGCAACTTCAGGAAAAGTATAGACCACTGCGGGAATAGCCTGATAATTCACATGTCCCGCCCGCCCTGCGATATTTTCGGCAACGGCGACACCCTCTTCTTCAGCCTTGTGCGCTAACATCATACCGCCACAGACATCACCGATAGCATAGATATTTTTGACATTGGTCATCCCCTTGCTGTTAACTTTTATCGCACCCCGTGCATCTAACTCAACACCAAGTTCTTCTAACCCAATTCCTGTACTGGCAGGTTTACGCCCAACGGCGACGAGAAGTTTATCAACTGGCAGTTTGTCGCCGCGCTCAAGATAGAGAGTGTTCTGCGCAATTTTAACCAGCTTGTTCTGGAGATAGACCTCAATACCTTGCTGTTGTAAATGCTTTGCGACCGCAATGCTCAACTCCGCATCCATCTCTGGCAACAGACGAGGCTGTGCTTCTATCACCTGCACCTTGCTACCGAGACGATGCCAAACACTTGCCATCTCTAGCCCGACGACACCACCGCCAAGAACAGCTAAACGTTGAGGCACAGAACTAAATGCCAGTGCTTCTGTTGATGAAACGATGCGCTGCCCATCAAATGGGTAATTCGGTAATGCGATCGGCACGCTCCCTGTTGCGATGACGATATGGCGGCTAGAAATTTTCTCGTTCTGTGGTGCAATCAACACGGTTTGCGGGTTGGTGATCTTGCCAAGCCCGTGCTTAACGGTGATATGGTGCTTTTTACACAGATGTTTGATGCCAGTGCCTAGCTTTTTGATGATGCCGTTCTTGCGTGTCATCATTTGGGCGAGGTTTAATTTAACGCTAGCAACCTCTACCCCGTGTTGACGAAGTTCTTTGCTTGCTACTTGATAATGATGCGATGACTCAAGCAATGCCTTGCTGGGAATACAGCCGACATTGAGACATGTGCCGCCAAGAAAATCAGCGTTGTCGACGCAACATACCTTGAGACCTAGTTGGGCGGCACGAATAGCACAGACATAACCACCTGGCCCTGCGCCGATAATCGTTAGGTCATACACGCGTTGTTGAATAATCGTACCTCCAGTCAGCGCATAACTATATTGTTGGCAAATATGACTACACAGAAAGACTGTTTGTTGCAGGGGGAAGCATCCCCCTCTTCCATCTTGCTCCGTGCAGCCAAGTTATTGAGGCACAAAACCTCACG
>JAPPIL010000068.1 GCA_028877195.1 Pseudomonadota bacterium | reverse complement strand
CTCATCAGATGCCAGTCAAGCTTATGCCCTATGCAGTTATGACCATGCTTGATGGTTATAAACGCATGGTCATCTAATGGCAGGTAAACGCAAACGCTACCCTCGTAGCAAGGCGGTTATCTCACAGGCATTAGCAAGAGACCAGTATGCGTGTCGTATCTGCAACAGCTACGGAATGCTTGAGGTGCACCACATAGTGCCACTACACAAGGGTGGTGAGGATACATTAGAGAATGCAGTAACGTTATGTAAAATGCATCATAGTATGATCACCACAGCACAGAATTCAAAGCGAGGACAAGTAGATCCACAGACAGGTTTACCTTACAAGAGCGTATGGGGTTGGCGATGAGACTGATGACAGCAGAAGCAATAAACAAGCTCTTTGATGACCTCAAGCAGCGAGGCGTAGCGGTATGTGCCACCTACAAGCAAGAACAGACAACCTACTCGAATGTCGTGATGGTCTTTGGCACAGACACGACACAAGCGGGAGTAGATGAGGTGAGAGACACTAGCACCACCACAGCATGGTTATCAGCACAGCAGGACATAAGCCCATGTGCGGGTGATTGCATAATGACCAGCGACTGTGCATGGGCAGTAGAAACTGTGTTTACAGAGCGAGCAGGAGAGGAAGTGGCGTTCTACAGACTACTGCTCGTAGCAGGCACATAACAATTCTTACAGACTATTCGGGGAGGGTACGGGCTGGGGACTTTTGCTCTGTGTTTTTAATTCGCCAATCAACTCAAAAAAATTTCTAGATTTCTGTCCAACTCACTAGTAAACTCTCGCTATTATCAACAAAAAAGCTCGGTGGGTGTCGTGAGAAGTGGATGCCCGAAGGTGTGCATACCAACGAGCAAGCCAGGAATATGAATACAAATAAAGAACTCCCTAATCATTTTCAAGAATATAAGAAATACGTTGTGGAGCGGTTGAAGTTTTACCCGCTTGCTTGCCATAAAACCAATCGCAAATTGTGGTGTCGGCAAATACGGCTAGCCGTTGCCGCAGGTGCTAAAACAGAAACGCTATTTAAACTCAACCCATCATACGACAAGCTAAAACTTAAATCACAGATTAGATGGTTTATGGGCACACATAACGGCAAACCGAATAACTATGCGTTTCTTGCATTTGCCAAAAGTATCGGAGCGATAAGTTTTGAGGAGTATATCAAGCAGGGTGGAAGGGGAGCGGCTCATGACTCAAGCTAGTCATAGAGCATATAAAATTCAAGGGGTGGCACTAGCTGTCGCCAGTCGCCGTCCCCTTGAATTCAAGATAGCACATCAACATAGAAAGTTAACAGGAGAATATCATGGCAGATGACACAAAAGTAGTGCAGATAAGAAAGCACACTGGCAACTGTCCTGTCCAGAAAGCATGGAAGTGTGTCAAGGGACTCCAAATTAGATGCCAATACAACGAGCTATCGGCAGAGTATGAGGTTGTGTATGCAACCCAAAAATACCTCATCAACCGTGGCGATGAGTTAAGTCGGTTAAGAGGAGATATCGCCGAGCGAAACAAGAGCGGTTTACCGAGCGAGGATGCTCTGGAGACAGTACTGATATCGCTAGGAAGGCAACACGCCTACAACCCATATAAAAAGTTCTATACAGAGCTACCAGCTGTAGCTAGCGATGGTGTGTCGGCATTGACGATGCTGTTCAAGGCAAACGATCTTGATAAGGCAATGTATCGTGCCTTTCTGGAGCAGATGGTGAGGAGAGGGTTAGAAGCTGGCTGCCATGCTCCGCATATGCTGGTCTTGAAAGGTGAGCAAGGCATCGGTAAGAGTATGCTGATACGAGCACTAGCCACAAAAGATGAATGGGTGGTGTCGGATGGGTTGAGGGCAGAGGACACGACTAAAATACTAAGAAAGATATGTGGGAAGCCCTTATGCGAGGTAGGTGAGATGAACTGGGGTAGGGCAGATGCTGATCGGGTGAAAGACCTGTTAAGCGAGACACTGGACTGCTATGACCACAAATTCAAACGCCATGATCAAGTACCACGACTAACATTGTTTGTGGGTAGCACAAACAATGACACACCACTTCCACAAGATGAGCAGGGGCGTAGGTTCTGGATGATGAACTGTGAGTCCACAGCAGCAGCAGCCAAGCTTTTTAAACTACCAGATGCCAAACAGCGAGCGGCAGCATTGAGTGAGTTAGAGAGGCGGTTACGGCAAGAAGCCATCAAAGACCTACAAGCAGCCAAGGCTAGAGTCGAGGATGGGCATCAAGGTTTCTTGAGCTTGGAACACACGTTGAGAGCTGAAAAGAGGTATCAAGCATCCACATATTGCAACGAGACTGTTTACAACCTGCTCCAAGAAAAGGGCATGGAAGCTTTGAAAGAAACGCCATCCGACAGAAACCGCAAGGGGCATAAGTTTATTAAGCTAGATGCTTTTATGTTTCAACTACAGAGCTGTCATGCAGTCCAGTTGGATATGGATAAGGCGGCTGGAGACATTCGGGCATGGCTTAAACGGCAAGGCTGTAAATATACCAACCACCGATGGGATGGCAAAGGCAAGCCAGCCAAGTGCTACCAGCTACCTACCAACCAGTAGTTTGTTACTTTGTTACCTGTTGTTACCTGCCTATTTATTAGGCAAGTAACAAATATAAAGCAGCTATACCAACGGTTTCGGGAGTTTGTTACTTTGTTACTTCAATTTTACCTTTTTAAACCCTTTTTAGAAAATATAAATAGGGTAATAATAGGAAATGGAAGTAACAAAAGTAACAAAGTAACAAACACACCTTTTAAAAAAACTAGCTAGAGCTAGGAGTCGATCCCCTTCCACCCTGTGTTCAATAAACCCCTAAACTTTAGACACCCACAACCCCACTGATAGCAGACGTGGTAAAGTTGAAAATGGCATGTTCAATAAACAGTAGATTATTGAACGTTAGGGCTTACCGCTTTGGCAATATCTTGATGTGAGTATTTTTCTCTTGCACAACCAGTCATACAGTTGAGTCAGACTGACGAGTATGGCGATCAAAATCGCTATATATTTGAGGTATTTGCAGAAGATGGATTCTTTTTGCTTGTCTTTCTTTTCTTGTAGCTCTTGATGTAGCTGCGGGAGTTTTTCTTTCCACATTTCTTCAAAATCTTCTCGATTATGCTGTTTTATAAGGCGGCGGCGGTGATTTAAGTCATCTTCCCATTCTTTGAGTGTGCGTTTTCTCGCTTGAAAAATACGCCACTCTGTAGGGTTTCGTTTTTTTGCTTTGGCTAGTTTTGAATAAGTTTGCCGCTTATTATTTGTCATGAATTCTCGTGCGACAATTATTAGGCGGGCTTATTTTTTCTTTTTTCTGGTGTCTAGTTCTTTGAGGAGGTCTTCTGCTCGTTTGATAAGGTCATCAATTTCTAGGGGTGGCTTTTTCTCTTTGATATACTTTTCACTGCGGTTCAGAATTTCTTCTATTTCTCTCAAAATATCTCGGTTTGATGGCTTTTTTTTCTGTTGTTGGCTCTGCATTGTGTGTGCAGGTTCATAAGCTAGTTCAGGCATAGTGTTTGTTTGGTGCTCGCTGTCTAAAATTAAAGCAGCACAGTCTATCATAGCGCATTTTAGGCTGCAAACCCTAGCTTTGCAGCGGGGGATGGGAGGTCAATCTCACCCCCTGCATCACATAACGCGTTCACCTCATCGGCATTTAATTGCCTAGCTAAAGCCCCCGAAGGGGTTGCCGCCTAGTAGCGACAGGGATTTAAGCAGCATCCTTGTCAGCTGTTTGTTTTATGCTCAAAACATGTAGCTCATCTTCATGGAAGTAAGCATCCATGACAGCATTTTCGCAGTCATATTCTTTGAAAGTGGTTAGGAATAACCACTTCCTTCTGGTTGTTGCTTTGAAAGCACCATCTATTTGCTGAATGTTGGCAACACCATTGATTAGATATATCTTTCTTTGCCCCCGAAGGAAGTAAACGACCTCAATACCCTTATCGGTTGTATACATGCGGTTAATGCGGAAGGTGTAGATTCTCTTCATGACGTTTCTATCGGCATATCGCTGCCTAGCTAAAGTCTCGCTAGCATATCCCGATGAGTCTTATGTATGGGAAAGAAGACTGATAGAATGGTTGACATACACAAGATAATGGGCAGCATCTCATTCCTTTCTTTAGATCATTCTACAGGCTTGTCCATACAACGAGCAGAAAAATGAGATGTTTGGAGGTGCGCAGCGGCTTCGGTCGCTGCTAACCGCTGGGGGATTATATGCGTGTCTTGGCAATTGTTAAGCACAAGTGGGTAAAGAAGGTGGCAGTTTACGCTGTTGCTATCGTGGTTGGGTCGCTCTACTTTTCGTGGATAATGGCTTACACAAAGAAAGGTGCTTACAGTGAGTTTAGAAAGAAAGAAGCTTACGTGGACATGGACTGCTTCAATACACTAAAGAAACCGTGGAAGGATGAAGTATGAAGCCAAACAAGAAAGCGGACTTGATACTAGAGATCATGGTCGTCGTCGCTATTCTAGCAGTGGTGGCGACATTCTTTATACCGAGCTTTAGTCACTTTCGGACAAAGGTGGCTGAAGTTCAGACAAACAACGATATTAAGGAGAAGTGATGAGTAGGTTTACGAGAAGAAACGCAGCGGGCTTTTCGTTGTTAGAGTTAATGGTAGTGGTGGCAATTCTAGGTGTGTTGGCAACCTTTGCTATACCGAGATTCAACATCTTTAGAGCGAGAGCTAGACAAGGCGAGGCAAAGTCAAATCTCGGCGTTATCTTTACACTTCAAGAGGCATTCAAGATTGATAAGGAAGAATACTACAATGGTGATGACAGTTACTGGGGGGGGGCTGCTATGGACGGCAGCACTATGGACACCGATTCTGTTGGCTATTCAAAGAAAACGGAGGTTGCCGGCAATTGTCTGGCAAACAAGCTTGGCTTTCGTTTAGCAAACTGTAGCGCTGCTCGCTACAGATACTGGGTAGCTCATGCGGGAGAGGATTACTTTTCAGCAGCGGCAGCGGCTCACTCAGATGTTCAAGAAAAAAGAATATTCCCTGGATGCGCGGGGGCGGGAGCTGCAAACACAAAGGCAAGCACTAGTGACAGCGGTAAAAAGAAGTGTCTTGTTGGCACTTGTACAACAACAGCAGGTCCCCCTGCTGTTACTACATGTACGGGGGAGATAACAGTTGCATCTGGCGATGCCTTTTGTCTTGATCACGAGCGAACAGTTGATAATTTTAGGGATATTGTTTCAGCAGCAGACTGCACTGACTAACCAAACGCTAGGGTGAATATGAAAGACTTATCAGGTGATGAAATAGGGTGGGTGCATATTGTATGTGCGATTCTTTTCTCCTCGCTACTTATGTCTACGTGTGAGGAAGCTAGCGCTGATACAACTGATTCATTCAAAACAACCTCTAGCATTCTTGTCTGTCTAGCTAAAGCAAAGGGTTACGCTGTCATCGCTGATGAGCTTAATAAAAGCATCCAATCAACCAAGAAGTTTTACGAGCTAAAAGATGTCTCACTCTTTGATCTACAGGATAAGCTTTACGGCAGTTATATGGCTGCGGCAACCAAACAAAACCGAATGACTGAAAAATATCTTGCTGCTCCATATGACAGTTTGGAAAAAAAGCAGGATGCCAGGCCAGCATTAGCAGGTTGTAAAAATTTGGTAAGACACTCAAGAAGACTTATAGCTATCCGTATTAAGATACTGGAAGCAGAGTGGATACGAATCAAATACCACAAGGAAACAGAACACATGTAGCCACCTATAACTACATGCTATACTCTCGGCATGGGTAGACGAGGCTTACAGCGATTTGCTACTAATGACTGGGAGATTACCTATAAGAACACAGGTAACCTTGCTACTCGCACTATAAACTTCATCCAATCGCTACCGACCACTGAAGGCAATCCTGCTA
>JAPPIL010000278.1:4623-5962 GCA_028877195.1 Pseudomonadota bacterium | reverse complement strand
GTTCAAGACGATGGCTTTAGTGCGCGACGATGCCCACTGTTCAATATGCTCAACACTTGGCAAGCCTTGCCCATCCAAGTAAGGCACGACTACTGGCACACCACCTGCGATTTTCACCTGCTCTAAATACGATGGCCAGTAAGGGGCAATAAGCAATACCTCATCGCCCGTATTGATCGTTGCCAAAAATGCATGCAGCAACAGTTCCTTCACCCCACAGCCAACGACAATCTCATCAGCATCAAACTCAAGTTTATTCTCACGCCGATACTTGTCGGCAATAATCTGACGAAACTCCTTTGTTCCACCTGCGGCACTATACCGAATGCAACCACCAGCCAAGACTCGTGTTGCCGTCTCTATCGCCACCTGCGGGGCGGGGAAGTTAGGCTCACCAACCGCCAAGTTGTAAATTCGCTGCCGTTGTGCCATCTCTTTTGCCTTCGTCCCCAAAGCGATTGTCAACGATGGTTTTAGACTGTGCATGCGTGTGGCTATGTTCATTCTTAACCCTATCTAATGAATTAGTATGCAGCATAACTAATTGCCAATCTGCGCATAGCACATATCCTATCTTCAGAACGAGGAAATAGACAGCGATACGTATAAGAATGTGGAAAAAGGGCAAAGACTAAACTAACTCTGTGCACGGATATGCTGGAGAGCGAGGGCGATGGCATCTTTGTCGTGTGGTTGGAGATTGACAAATGCACCGCCCATGCGACAGCTGTAGGTATCAATCCAACGACATTCAAGATGACAACGCAAGGCACTGACCGAAGTAATGCCGAGCGGTGCGAGATGTGCCACCATCCAATATACTTTGCCACTAACGATACGTGGGTCAGCGACAAACTCTAACAGCACCCCTGTTTCGCTGATGTTTAGCAGAAAACTGCTCTGGTTCAAGAAAGGCACATAGCGGAAGGGGCGTATATCTACGACCGTATGTGATAAGAGACGAGGTGTTAGCCGTCCGTCATTCGGGGAGACTACCTCACCGCTGTTATTCGCGGCGGTAACTCGCACATCATCAGGTGAAACTTCTAGCTGCATGCTTTCAACCACATATTACGCCTCATGTTTGTATAACCGTCCGCATGAATTTGCGCATAATCCGCATAACTTGCAGACATGTTTATGATTTGAATTACCTAAAGTCCAGTATAATACAGCAGTTAGTTAAATGCGAGTGCCTTGATGTTTTATTAAAATTTATTTGAAATTTAATAAAACACGACTAGAATGCCGCCACCTTTTAGAAGTTAGACAGATAGGATGCCTTGCCCTGAATTTGCTGGGTTGATTGTTGAATTTTTAAAATTGGAGGTAATATCAT
>JAPPIL010000278.1:1520-4523 GCA_028877195.1 Pseudomonadota bacterium | reverse complement strand
GGCACATGGCACATGGCACATGGCACATGGCACATGGCACATGGCACATGGCACATGGCACAAATTGCACTGTTGTTGTTTGCCTTGTTTAGCAGTGATGCTGATAGTTCAACACCAGCAGACGGTCATCACGTTGAGACGATGACTGTGCCGAGATTTGGTTTACTCACTCGCTTGTGGGCGCAAGAGGCTATCGGTGCACCAGAGGCACATGCGTTGCTCGCAAAGTTAGCAGCAAATAAGTTTGAATTTTATTTTCCCCGCATAGCAATCTTCACTGAACGAGTTGGCTTGAGTGAAGCGTTCAAGAATGTGCGCATTAGCGAGGAGCTTGGGCAAGAATTAGCCGAAGAAGCACAAGGCAGTATCGTAGACATGAATCAGCATGCTGACGATTTGCATGGCGATGAGTTTGCCGAGGCGTTTGAAGACTACCACCGTATTAGCAGTGGCGACGGCCGAACCCATATCGCAGCTGTTGCTAATCTCCTTGCTAGTGATTCTCCAGTCGGCATTAGCAAATATGGTGTTATTGCTGCTATTGCTAATCTTGAATATGAAGATGTTGATGAAGGCGTGCGTATTTATCTTTCGCAAAACACTGAGGCTTATGTAGATATTATACATTTTTCCGTCTTTCTCCAAAAGCCATATGAATATCAAGCGATTGCTGATTTAAGTGAGCAGTATGGCAAATTCTTGCTTATCGCTAGTGCAGGCAATAGTTTCCCAGATGAAGTCTTCGGAGATAATGCCATCAGTGATATAAGTGTCATCTCGGTTGGTAGCTGTAACCCAGCAGGTAGTCCTAGCCACTTTTCGCAGTGTGGCAGACTCAATATTCTTGCACCCAGTGATGACTATATTCAAACGCATACCGAAGACAGCACGACACTTGCCACCTTCAGCGGCACAAGTGGAGCATCGCCACTGGTGTCGGGTGCAGTTGCTGATTTTTTGGCAATCTTGCCGAGTAAGCAAATCGCTTACCCACAGCTGACAAAACTTTTACAAGCTACCGCGATCCCCGTCGCCGTTGATCCAAAGATTGATGGTGATGTTCGAGTTTTGAATTACTATAAATTGTTGCGTGTTGCTCTACGTATTCGTCATGCGATTGCAGACGACCTTGATAGTGCAAAAATACGCACAATGATTGCTGACCCTGCTACCTATGATTTCAGTGCCGAAGCGGTCGAAGCAAAGCAGTTAGCGCTCAAGAGTGTTGGTAAAGAACATTTCCAACTCTTACGCCAAGCCTTTTTCCTCAACCCAGAAGATAGGGAAATTCGCAATCTGCTATCAAGTTTCTATCGCAGTCATGGGTTTAAAGCGCAAGCGATTTACTACAGCAATCCCGTCCAAGCGCTTGAGGAACTCTTAACCATTGATGCGCATAAGTATCGTCAGCATCTAAAAAGCCTCTATGATGCTAAAATTTTTGCTGATGGCAAACTAACTAGCGAGTATAAAAATTTTATGCTGGCAGCGGTAAAGCTTAACAGTTCCGATATTTTAGCGCATACCCTCGACCGAATCAGCTCGCATCCAGATGATCAACTTAAATCTAAACTCGACCTTCTCGCCGTCATAGGTATCAACCCCGCTGAACTCGCAGTTGATAAGCCAAAGCTTTTTAAAATGTTCAAGCGCCATCAGGCGAAACTACTAGCTCGCTAGTGGTCTTGCCTCGTCTTTAAAATTTTTCAATCTTCAATAACCTTCGTCAATCAATAAACTTTAATTTATTGTATGGAACAAAGGCATATTCCTCGTAGGTCACAGGTACCCATCCTTCTAAATAAAGAGCAGAGCGAACCGACACGCTCACAGCAGTAACTACACTTGGGTCGCCAGGCTTAACGTAAACTGCGCTTATTACGCCACTCACACGTGTCGCATTAAATATATCAAGATATGAGAATGTGCTATCGATATCAAATTCCACCAACTCACCGAGCGCATGGTCGCCTGCATTCATTACCCCGATGATGGTATCAATTGGAACTTTCAAGTCCCCGTTGAGGTTCATCCCTTTATCCACCTCAAACACATAAGATTGTGTGCCATCGTCATAGTAGTATTCTTCCGCTACCCCGCTATCGATTGAACCTTTGCCATCAGTGGTAAACAACACATAGCGACCTAGGTAGTCATGAACATCGTAGGCGTGTTTGTAGTGAACATCTAACACATCATTAGACACATAATCTTCATCGCCTTCAACATGACAACCAACTTGGCTGCAAAGCAATGCTAGCGACACACCGCCGACTGCAAGCCCTTGCCATGCCTTACTCAAAAGGCGACCAACAAACCCCTTATTGCTAACCACTGCTCCAGTGTTAGCGCCAAACAGTGGAACAGCCAACACCGCACACAGCAATAACCCCATAACATTCCTTGAGTTCATGATAATCTCCAATCCTTTACTTGTAATAATAGCCACTGCCGACAGTGTCCCGGCCATGTTTAGTCAAGAATTGGTGATTTGTAAACTGGTAATGCGCCAAAGCATATGGCTGCTTGCTTAACACACGCAAACCATGCTTAAATAACTGCTCAACAAAGCCATTGTAACCTACATGTTTACGATTGATTCCGAGTTAACAGGTGTTCTATTTACGAGTACCACCGCAAGTAAGTCTACCCTATTAGCTGACTACACACATGGGTTTTGTGGGCGTGGCAGGCATCCCAGTGATGTCCATTATCCCAAACAGGTGCATGGGATTGCGTTGGCGACAGCTAGTGCAGGCACTGCACCTGATTGCGATGACCATCATCGGGTTGCGGCTGATGCGGTGTTTACCACTCAACCTAACGTCAAGATTGCGGTGCGGACGGCGGACTGTGTGCCATTGCTGGCGGTGGCGGATAATTTTGCCCTCGCAGTGCATGCTGGTTGGCGAGGGTTGTTTGCGGGAATACTGGCTAATTGTGCTGATAAGCTCGCAACTGACCATAGTCTAGATGTTCGGGCGGCAAAATGGGTTATTGGCC
>JAPPIL010000278.1:0-1510 GCA_028877195.1 Pseudomonadota bacterium | reverse complement strand
CGCACTACGAGGTTGGCTATGAGTTGATTGATCGCTTGTTTACGTATGAATTAGGATTGATGAGGGAACAGGCAGTCATCTGTATATTAATAGGCAAGGGGCGGTGGCATTTAGATCTTCAGATCGCTTGTATCTATGGTTTGCGCAATCTCGGCATTGCCGCATCTAGCATAGAGGTGATAAGAATTTGCACCTACGAACAGCATGAAGAGTTCTACAGTTATCGCTTTGCCGCGGCGACGAGGACTGGTTCAAACTGGAGCTATGTATGTCTGTGATGAGATAAGGTATGGAAGTTAACGACACATGCTACGCATTGGTGTTGGCAGGAGGAAGCGGCACGCGTTTGTGGCCGCGCTCGCGGCGTGCGACACCTAAACACTTATGTAAAATAGTTGACGAACAATGCACGATGCTTGAATTAACACTGGCAAGGTTAGATGGACTAGTGCCAGCTGCTCGTAGGATAGTCATCACTAAAGCATCGCAAGCCGATACTATCCACAAGGCAGTGGTAGACACAGGTCTTGCGGGGCAGGTGTTGGTTGAACCTTGCGGGCGTGGGACGCTTGCGCCAATTGCCTTGACTGCCTTGCACCTTCAGCGCTTACAACCGCAGGCAACGATGTTTTGTTTTCACGCCGATGCGATGATTGAGCATACGGAGGAATTACATCGCAGCATGAAGTTGGCGCTAACGGTTGCTAAACTTGGCTATTTAGTCTTACAGGGAGCGAAACCAACTCGACCAGAGGTTGGGTTTGATTACCTTGCGCCACAGCAGAAGCTTGCGGGCTACGATAGTGTGTGGCATGTAAATTTTTTAAGTTGCACCAGTATTGATGAGGCGAAAAAATATTTGGCGGCGGGATACTATTGGCACACTGGTATCTTTACATGGCAGGTCAGTTCCTTTTTGCAAGAGTTACAACAGCACTGTCCTACCATCCATCGTCAACTCACGTCCGTTGCGTTAGATTCACCTTCAGCACTAGCATCGGTGTATGAGAAGTTGCCAAATATCAGTGTTGATGCGGGACTGTTGCGCAAGAGCAGTCGATGCGTCTTCCTGCCATGTAGGTATGGTTGGATGGACATCGGTAGTTGGCAGGCGTTAGATGTCGTGCGCCAACCAGATCAGCAGGGCAATCGACTGCGCGGCGAGGCGCTACTGCTTGATTGCCAGAACACAACCGTTGATGCGCAAGATACGTATGTTGTGGCAGTTGGAGTTAAGGATATGGTGGTGGTGTCTGCGGGTGATGTGGTGTTGGTATGCCCGAAAGACCAGTCGCAGCGGGTGCGAGAGGTAGTTGCGCGTCTACGCACAGAGGGTAAAGAAGATATGATTTGATGGTGTGAAGGGGAGGTTAGAGGGGCTTTGTTGCATAAGTAATTCCTATTTTTTGTTTGCGGAGAGACGGTTCCCTCTCTCCGCACCTCTCTCCCTTCGCGAGCACACAGCTAATCAAATCACGCAGAGCCAAGCATCCTCGCCATGAATGGCGTT
>JAPPIL010000276.1 GCA_028877195.1 Pseudomonadota bacterium | reverse complement strand
CCCCCCCCCCCCCCCCCCCCCATAAAAAAATAGGCATTACTTATGCAACAAAGCCAGGGATCGGCACTACAACACCGTCTTTACTCATATGGTAGTGGCAGCCCATCTGACGTAGATTAGGATATCGTAGCCATAATTATCATCAATGCGTATAATAGTATGGAGGCTAGGAGAGTCGAACTCCTGACCTTCGGAATGCAAATCCGACGCTCTACCAACTGAGCCAAGCCCCCACGAGGGAATCATAGTGCGCCAACTTTTTTAAAAAGGCAAGAGGAAGGATATGATGCGATTAGTAATGATTACCTGCTTTTTCATTGTTCTTGGTTGTGATGCGATTATGTTTGATTTCGATCAAGAGCAAGAGATCGGTCAAGCCTTTAGCAGTAGCGCTACAGATTACGATATTCCAAAAGAGATGCTGTTAGCAGTTGCTTACCTTGAGTCAAACATGACTCACACCCCAAGCTTCGTAACTTACGAAACCACCCATGTTGGCACCCGCATCGGCGAGACCGCGTTTGGCATCAGTGCCAATCGCTTGGGGCAAAAGAGCATCGATGACATTACGACTTTCCCCAACCAGATAAAAGCCTATGCGGAATTCGTGCGCGCTGAGTTAGAAAGCAATAACATCAAGCTACCGAATAGATTTCAATCTATTGAAGATAAAATGTCTTGGATGCGGGAAATTGCCAAAATCCAACGGCAAGGCAATATCTACGACACTAACCTGCGTTCACTGTATGTGTTAGAATTGATAGATGTCTTGAACAGCGGATTCACTTGGCGCGATCCAATCAGTAACGAGAGCATTACTCTACCGCCACAAGAACCAACCATTGAGCGCAATATGCTCACCTACCCGCAACAACGCTTGCTAAACCTTAAAACTTCCGTCGCCCAAGTATACCAAGCCCAGTGGTTCTATCCTGTTGAGCCGCATGACCGCGTAGAGACCAACAACAAGCCTGATAAAATACTCGTTATCCACTGCCCCTTCTCCTTATCTGCTTGTCTTGAAATTCAAAATCAATCACGAGAACAGGACAATAGCGAGGCGGTAATGCAGGCACACTATATTGTTCCCGCTAACAGCAGCGTCATCGACTATCCGCTCCAAGTTATGCATCACCATCGGCAAGCAATGCTGGTCGATGAGCATGGAGTTGTTCGCCCCACAACGACAAGATAATCATCATGTTGGTCGGTAAATCAGGGCGTTTAACGGATAGCACCCGCTTTCCCGCTCTACCTACTTGGCAAAGCATCTTTCAAATTGAATGGCTTGGGCATATCGTCAGAGAGCTGTGCCAAAATCATCTTGGTATCGCCGATGAAGAGCAAGCTACCGCCTGTCGGGACATCACTGCGGCAAACAGTCGGGTAGAATTTCGCCTCAACACGGGTGAAGGCATAATGTGGGGTGAAGTGCCAGACTTCGATGCGAGTATCTATGCTTCCTACGCCCACACCGTTAAGAAAATAAAAACGGCGCTGGTCTATCCTGATCGGGTGCGACACAACATCAAAACCCGCAAAACTTACAACAGTGGTGAGAATATCCGCATCTCTATCTCCAACGTCGGTCGGCACTATTACGTCTTGGAAAGACTTGTGCGCTGTAACGGGCAACGCTTGCGCTGGGTGGTTTTGAATCAAGGCGAGGCGAGTGGCAAGCAAGAGTATAACTTACGCTTCTATGATGGTGGTGCAAACAATGACGGCACGCAGTTCATTCGCACTAAAGTTTACCGCCAAGACAAACTCGTTTCATGGTCAATAGATAGCATCACAATCAACAACTTCAACAAGGATAGCACCAGCAGTTATTATGAAGAATGCCAGACCGACAAGGATTAGCTAAAAGCGATGGCGTGCCTCTCAACACGCCAATTAGCGAATATTTACTTGGACAACCGACCTAATAGGGAACATTCTCAAAATCATGCGGTATTGGTCTGTGTTCCCCACCACTGACCCGCAAACTTAACTGCTGATAGGCAACCAAGTCGCGTTCGCTGCTGATTTTGACATTGACATGGTAGTTGCCCGCAGCGTTCAAAGTGCGGGGACGCATACGGTTGCTATCTATCACATACGTAGCACCACTCGGCAATGATGGCTGTAGTCGCTCGATTAAACGGTATTCGCCACTGCCTGCCTTGCCACGGAAGACATTGAGATACATCGGTTTATAGCCATCGACGCTTTGATAAGATAGTCTGCCCTTCACGATGTCGCCGCGCACGACGTTTATTATCCGCACAAAATTAGAACGGGTCTCACCTGCGTAAGGGTAAACAGCTGTAATGCGATAGTGGTATTTAACTGGCACACGATGGAAGAAAAGCGACAGCATCTTTTTGAGAGTATGAAACTCACCCAGCTTAACAGGTTCAACATCACTGTGATTTGGAATGCGGTATTTATGACGATCTGTTGGCGTGCCACTGATCACAAAACCAGCCTGACGACGAGACAAGCGATCGACCATCAACGAACTGGGAAGATCATGCCACACGACCCTGACTCTTACACCACGCCCGCTTCGGAGACCACCATACATAACCCGTTCACCATAAGACTGGTCTTTAACCGCCGTCGGCAAGTGCTGGTTAGTGCGGTAAACGACACGACGATAGTCGGGATTGGGTTTAGCATTCAAACACACTTCCCGCATCACATAACGAAGTGGTGTTGGGCTTGGTCGGCGCGGCGAGCGTCGCGGTGAAGGCGCAACTCTTATCGTCAGACCAAAATTGAAGCACCACTCGCCAATAAACAAAGGCTCGCCAGCTAATGCCATCGTATGCCCAACTCTGGATGTCCCACCAGGTCTAGGAAAATGACGCATCGTCAAACCAGGTGGTAGCTGTGATTCGACAACCTCCCAAGCTAGCACACTGAATTTTTTGTAGTGGTTATTGGTAATACGAAGATTAACCGTGCCATGCTCACGATAAATGAGGTGGCTATCAGCATGAGTCAGATTGAAGCGGTAACTCGGATTGGGACGAGCATCCGCAATCTCTACACTGACGTTGGACATGATAAGAATTATGAACAACAAGCCCAATACACATGCACTACGCCTAAAGAACAACGACATGAGTCCCTCCTCTATTGATTTATTTAATTGTTAGTTGGACAGCCCCGATGGTAGCCCAGCAAAGCCCATCTCGGCAATACTTTTATCTTCAGATGGCGTGCAGGCTGCGCAATTAAATAGACACAACGATGCGTCCAGTAGTTTGACGTTGAAACATTTGTTTAGCTTTAGAGGGCAACTCGTCAAGGCTGATGGTAGTGGAAATAGCTGCTAACTGCGGTGGTTTAAGATCAGTTGCCAGTCGTTGCCACAACTGCCGACGCAGAGACATCGGACAATTGTTAGAACTAATGCCCAGCAAACTCACGCCACGCAAGATATGCGGGAAGACATTGCTTTCAAACTGCGCTGCCGCCGCCAGACCAACACTGGCGACATTGCCCCACAGTTTGACGCTTTTCAACAAGCTTACGAGATACTTCCCACCCAAATTATCTACTGCACCGCCATAACGAGTTGAATGCAACGGCGCATCAGGCAAGAGCAGGATATCGGGTGCGGCGACTTGCTTTGCCCCAAGCGCCAACAACTGTGGATAGCTATTCTCCTTGCTGGTCAGTGCGAGGACATCATACTTACTGCGGGCAAACATGCTGGTAGCAAGCATTCCAACCCCACCTGATGCACCTGTTATCGCCACCAGCCCTAACTCTGGGTGTTGACCGTTCTGTTCCAGCCGCTGCAAACACAAAGCCGCGGTGAACCCCGCAGTGCCGAGTCGCATCGCATCTTGTAGCTGCAGTTCAGCAGGTAAGGCAACGAGATGATCGCTCGCAACACAGGCAATCTCACAGTAGCCACCATCGACTGTCTCACCCAGTCCGCAGCCTGTCGCCACGACCCTCTGCCCCTGTTGCCAAGCAGTGCCGTTGCTAGCAAGCACTTCACCTGCTAAATCAATGCCTGCGATACATGGGAACTGGCGAATAATCTTGCCCTTGCCCGTGAGAGCCAAAGCATCCTTATAGTTCAAGCTTGAATACTTTACCCGCACCAGCACTTCGCCACGGTTGGGGGTCGGCACTGGCAAGGTTTGGAGGGAAGGCGCTCCTTCGCCTGTAATTAACAGTGCCTTACGTCGCATGTTTACCTCGTAAAAAAAAAATAAAAATTCTATACTACGCCCCGTCTATACATGATGAGGTGAAGATGCGAAATATCGCGTTACTTTTATCCTACGGTTTGAGGTTAACTCTGATGGTGATCTTGGGTTCATCGCCAGTGCTTGCCGTGTTCATCGACGGCACGGGACATTATAGCGTGCTCGGTGATTTGCGCTCATCGCCGCTGCATAGTGGTAGTAGCGACAGGTATCAAGCTTACCGCCAGTCCTTGCGTTTCATGGGCGAGGCACGCCTCAACGATAACATCAGTTTGTTCACGGAATTTCAGCTTTTTGCTGATGATAGCCAGCTCGGATTTTGGGGCGACCGTCCGAAGCCCAGCCGTTGTCTGCAACAGGGCAAAATCAGCGATGATTGTCAAGATGAACATCAGAACCCGACTTTCCCAGCTTATGAGCATCTCATACCAGAGATAACGCAAGCGTATGTGCGCTACAGTTTTCCCTATTGTTTGCTAGAAGCGGGTCGTCGTGGCCGCAATTGGGGTATTGGCATGTTTCTCGATGCTGGCGAATCGCCGTTCAGCAGTCAGAGATCAGTTTTTGATGGTATCACTTGCCATATCAACGCCGACCGCAACCAACTGTTAAGTTTTTCCATCGGTTACGACAAACTAGCCGAGACAGGCGCGCCGCTTTACTCGCCGTCGCATTTTGTTGGAGCAAATAATGATGACGATGCCAGCAACACGGCAACGACCGCTGATTTCGGGGCTTACAACCATGACGATGACTTGCATCAGATATTTTTAGCGATTGAATATGACAGTCGTGATTTGAGCAGCTCTGACCTCAAGCGTTTCACAGGCATTTACTTTTCCACCATCCTATCGCCTAGCGGTAATATAGATGTGAAATTTTTTGATCTCTACGTTGAGCTTGAGTATCGTAATTTTGCTACTCGCAACGAATGCCTGTTCAGGCTTGGTAAATCTTCCGACCCTTCGTGGTATCTGCTCGGCGGCAAGCCAAACACCGATAGTGCTTTGACCGCAAACGAACTAAACAGCACGGCTTTCGCTGGCAATATGTCTTACATGTTTTATCGCACTGGTTCAGCAGTGGATAAGTCGCAGTCTCGCACCCGTGCATTACAAAAGCATTCACTGTTTGTTGAATACTTGTTTGCGCCAGGCGATGCCGATGGTTATTACAGCGACTATGACCCAGAGACTGATACGGCAATAGCAGCGAGCAAACGCAATACGTCGGTATCGGCATACTCGTTTCACCGCAACTTCAAACCAGCGCTGCTGTTCTTTAACTCCCCGTATGATGCTGACCATAGCATCGCTGGTGTGTTTAGCCCCGATAGTTTGATGAACGTTTATCTCGTTGCTTTAGGTTATCGCTACGACAACCTTATCTGGGGCAATGCCGAGTTGAAGTTTATCACTGGCTGGCAACATAAAACCATACCAAGCGATGTCAAGGCACACTACGAAGACCGCGATGACAAGCCTGTCGGTTACTACGGACGTGAGCTTGGTTACGAGGTTGATTTGCGCTACAGCTATGAGTTTTCTGACGCTTTGCGTCTGTCGCTAGGGGGAGCGATTGCGATACCTGGCAATTTTTGGCGCACAGCCGATGCTATGGACAGAGAACTTAACTTTCTGTTGCAGTCAAACATAGCTTTTACCTTGTGAGCAAGAGTTTCATATGCGGAGGAACGTTAGTCGCTCTACGAGCGCTCGAAGCGAAAATAATTTTTCCTGATTCTGATAA
>JAPPIL010000138.1 GCA_028877195.1 Pseudomonadota bacterium | reverse complement strand
CCCCCCCCCCCCCCCCCAAGAAAAAAGGAGAGATGTTAGTTATGCAACAAAGCCGATCCTGGAGGCTTTTGCTACCGCCAAGTGAGACTACATCCTTGAAATTGTAAATGCGATGATTGTATAGATGCGGAGGAGAGATGTCCGAGTGGTTTAAGGTGATGGTCTTGAAAACCATTGTGCCCATAAAGCACCGGGGGTTCGAATCCCCCTCTCTCCGCACTTTTTTTGTTGAGAATTGAGGAGAGATGGCTGAGTGGCTGAAAGCACCGCCTTGCTAAGGCGACGAACGTTTTTTCGTTCCGAGGGTTCAAATCCCTCTCTCTCCGTGTTACTCCTATGCACCCGTAGCTCAGTTGGATAGAGCACAAGACTACGAATCTTGGGGTCGGGCGTTCGAGTCGCTCCGGGTGCGCTATGCATTGAAAAAAAATACGAGGAGTCATGTCTATTCCCCTTCGTATTTCCGTCAAACTACTGTTGTTGATAAGCCCAGCAGTTCTGACCCCTTCGGCAAGTGCTGATGCCGTTGATGCCCGCCTCAAAGAGCGTGTTGAGAAGCTTTATCATCAACGCACCAGCGACTACGGTTGGTATTATCGTTTGGTGTTTGCAACCGTCGGTGGTGCGATCGCTGCACAGATCGTGCAAAAATGTGAGCAAGAACAGTGTCGGGATACGCAAATCAACCAAGCCATTCAGCAACGGGTGTTTCATGTCGGCAAACATGCTGCCGCTGCCGCTACCTATGGGGTGGTCTTCGCAGGCATTATGCTGTCTGCGTATGGGGGAGCAAAGTTCAGCCACTTCCTATCCAAACGCAACATATCGGAGGCAACGAAAAACTTTATCAATGTCTTTGTGCCTATCGTTACAGGCATGGGGGTGTTTTCCATCGGTGCACCACTCTGGGATCCTGCACGGTCGTTTATCAGACGTTGGGCGTTTGCTAATAATCAGTTCTCCAACAAGCCAGACACCAGCACTTACCCATCTCGTCCTGAATTAGAGGCATATTGGATGGAAATGCAGCGACATTTCAGCATCAATGCCCAGATCAGCCGCAACACCCTGTCGGCAGCGCTGGTCTTACTGACTCCGACACTACAGGATGCTCGCCATGCCTACGATGCTGGTCGCTATGAGTATGCCGCCGCCCAGATAGCAAAGTCTTTGGTGCAACTGCGTTACATCTACTCCGAGCTTATGCCTGACCAGCCGCTGTTAGTTGCGAGTGTGCGCAGTTATTTCAGCATCGTCGCCCCGCACCACAAGCAACAGTTTAAGCAACAGATAGTGAAAATAGCATTGACCCTTGATCCTCGCAGTCCCACTGACGCTGACTTCTATGAAGGTGCGGTGCAAGCATGGTTTTGACAAGATGCGTATAGCGCCACAAATTCCAGTTCTACAAACCCGCAAGGTCTGCTTTATCTCGTTGGGTTGCGCTCGCAATCTTGTTGATTCAGAGGTAATGATGGGCAAACTGCTGGAACGGGGTTGGAGTTTCAGCGACCAGCCACAAACTGCTGATGCGGTGGTGGTCAACACCTGCGGGTTTATCAACGCTGCCAAGCAAGAGAGTATCGCTAAAATTATGGAGGTAGTGGGCTACAAGCAAGATAATCCCAACCTGCGACTCATTGTTGCTGGTTGTTTATCGCAGCGTTATGGCAAGAAACTTCAAACTGGCATCCCCGAAGTTGACCTGTTCGTCGGCACTGACCAGTTTCATAAAATCGCAGAATTCCTTGATACCCCGATGCTGGCGACAGGCAAATTAAATACGCAACGCACAAACTACATCTACACTTCAGCTGATCCGAAGATAAACACCCTGTCGCCCTACTCCGCTTACGTAAAAGTATCGGAAGGATGTCAGCATCGCTGTGCTTTTTGTGTTATTCCTGTCATTCGTGGTCAGCTGCGTTCACGCACAATCGCGGACATCGGTGCGGAAGCCGAGCAGCTAGCAGCACAGGGAGTCTCTGAAATTATCCTGATTGCGCAAGATCTTGCCGCTTTTGGTCGCGATCGCCAAGGTTCAGAGCTTGTGCCTCTCCTACGCCGACTGGTCAAGGTGCAAGCATTGCGCTGGATACGTTTGCTTTATGTCTATCCCGAATACATCAATGCTGAACTGTTAGACTTGCTAGCAACGGAGGACAAGATCGTCAAATATCTTGATATTCCTGTGCAACATGCCAGCGACAGAATTTTACAGCGCATGCGTCGTGCCGTTAGTCGCACGGATTTGGAAAGAATTTTTGCTCAAATAAGGGAACGCATTCCAAGTGTTGCATTGCGAACATCAGTGATGGTTGGTTTCCCCAGCGAGAGCGAGGAAGACTTCAACATGTTGCTGGATTTTGTTGCCGCACAGGAGTTTGAGCATCTCGGTTGTTTCACCTACTCAAAGGAAGAGCATACTCCTGCTGGACGCATGCAGGCTCAAGTTCCTGCTAAGGTCAAGATGCAACGCTACCGACGTTTGATGGCTTGCCAAGCAAAAATATCGCAAGCAAAATTACAAGCGCAAGTCGGCACGGTAGCGGAAGTATTAGTGGAGAAGCAAACTGCCAAGTATTACCTTGCCCGTTTAGCTACGCAAGCCCCAGAAGTTGATGGTATCGTCTATGTCTCTGGGCAAGCGAAGCTCGGCACGATTCAAAAAGTAAAGATTACCGCCGCCTCTTCTTACGACCTCTGCGGTGAAATCTGCTGATGGCGAAAAACATACCTCTGGTGCGCCGCTTTGTGGCTGGCACAGTTTTTGAGGATGTTTTGCCGCATCAGCAAAAGCTCGCCGACGCAGGTATTACGACGACAATCAACATTCTTGGCGAAGACTGCCGCTGTGAACAGCAGGCAAGAGCGATGTGTCAAATCTACTTGCGGGCAATCGCTAAAATCCGCACGACTGACTGCTACTTGTCGATCAAACCGACGATGATTGGATTGGCGCACAGCAGCGCGTTAGCAAGCGAACTGTTGCAGACACTTATCGTTGCGGCGCGGGCAAGGGGGGTGTTTATCCGTCTTGATATGGAAAGCTCCCGCTATGTTGACGCGACGCTCGACTTGTATGCAGAGGCAAAGCGTCAGTATGACCAGCTGGGTATCGTCCTACAGGCTTATCTGCATCGCACCGTTGCTGATGTTGAGCGTTTACAGAAGATTGGTGCACACATTCGTTTATGTAAAGGGGCATACAAAGAACCTGCGTCAGTCGCATTTCAAGACATGCATGCGATCAGAAAAAATTATCTGAAGATTGCCGCGATCTTATTGAAAAATTTTTCTAACACCGCTTTTGCAACACATGACGACGAGCTGATCAAGGCTATTCAAGCTTGTGCTAGCCCGCAGCAGGCTGATTTTGAATTTCAAATGCTGTTCGGTATGCGTAGGAAGACATGGTATAGTATCCGTGCGCGTGGCTACCGTATGCGGGTTTATATTCCTTATGGCGATAACTGGTTTCCTTACTTTAGCCGTCGAGTGCTTGAGCGCAAAGAAAACCTCTTCTTTGTTTTACGCAACCTTATCAAAGACTAACTGTGCTTTTTCGTAGTTTACGTTCCTTGTATGATTGGGTGTTGACGTGGGCACATAGCCCTTATGCCCTGCCTGCATTGGCGGTTGTAGCCTTTGCCGAGAGTAGTTTTTTTCTGATTCCGCCTGACGTGTTGCTGATTCCGATGGTGCTCAGCAAACGCCACAAGTATCTTGCCTTTGCCAGCACTGCGACGCTTGCCTCCGTGCTTGGAGGGTTGGCTGGTTATCTGCTGGGCTACTTTGCTTGGCAAACACTCGGTGTGTGGTTGGTTGAACATGTGATGCGGGTGGAGTTGATTGAAGTCGCAGGTCGCCTCGACATTGCCTTGCCTGCGTATATCGCTAATTTTCTCGCCCTTGAGTCGCCGTATTTGTTTCAAGCCTTTGCGCAATACAATGCTTGGGTGGTCTTTGTCTTTGCTCTCACCCCTTTGCCCTATAAGCTTATCACTATCTCGGCAGGATTTGCGCAGGTAAATATCCTCGTCTTTATGCTTGCTAGTCTTGCTGCCAGAGGTGCAAGATTTTTTGCCGTGGCCTTGATTATGCATCGCTACGGTGCTACGGCACAGACGTTCATCGACAAGTATTTTAATCTCCTGACGATTGCCTTTATCGTTTTGCTGGTGTTGGGTTTGCTGCTGGTTAAGGCGGTTTGACCAGCGATTTGATATGATAAGGGGCTAAAAGTTCCTGCGCCAACGGTGATGGTGAGGAAGTCATCAGACATGTGCCCTTGTAGGTTTTTGGAAAGGCGATTACCTCCCGAATTGAACTGTTGCCCGTCAGCAGCATGACGAGACGATCAAAGCCAAAGGCGATACCACCATGCGGGGGAGTGCCGTAGCGCAAGGCTTGTAGCAAAAAGCCAAATTTACTATCTATCTCCTGTTGACTCAAACCGAGAGCGGTGAACACCTGTGCTTGGACATCGGGGCGATGAATCCTTATTGAACCACCTGCCACCTCAACGCCGTTCAACACCAAATCATGTGCTTGAGCTTTGGCTTCCAATGGTTGCACACCGAGTAGAGGCAAGTCTTGCTCACGCGGCATGGTAAACGGATGATGCATGGACGCTAATTCACCCGCATCGTTGCGTTCAAACAGCGGAAAGTCAGTAATCCATGCCCATTTGAACTGACTTGGGTCAGTGAGTTCCAGTTCAACTGCGAGATGCTGTCGCACTGTGCCCATTGCGGTCAACAAAACTGGTGATGCTCCAAGCCCGATGAACAGCATGTCGCCTGTCTGCAATGCCAGCTTCGTGCGCAGAACAGCTTGGGTTGCGGCGCTGATACCGCCACGAATGCTGGTCTTCCATTCATCCGCTAACACCTTACACCACGCTAGGCGTTTGCCACCTGCTTGCATAAACAGAGATTGCAGCGCATCCAAGCGTTTGCGGGAATACTTTTCGGCACAAGATCTAGCGGCGATTACCACTAGTTCACCAGCTTCTTCGGCTACCAATGCATCAGGGATACCGTCAACAAAGTCTTTTGCGTCGAGGCGATGTAAGCGCAGGTCATAACGCAGGTCTGGTTTATCACTACCGTAGTGTTGCATGGCATCATCGTAAGTTAAGCGCATGAAGGGGGTCGGTTGGTAATCAGGTAAATACTGCTGCAACACCTTTTGGACAATCGCTTCAATCGTTTCTAATACCTGCTCTTGATCGACAAACGACATCTCACAATCGATTTGAGTGAATTCAGGTTGGCGATCGGCACGTAGGTCTTCATCACGAAATGTTTTGACTATTTGGTAATAGCGATCAAAGCCTGCGATCATCAGCAACTGTTTGAAGACCTGTGGGCTTTGCGGTAGCGCGTAGAAATTTCCCGCCTGCACCCTGCTGGGGACGATAAACTCTTGCGCACCTTCAGGTGTGGACTTGTAGAGCATCGGTGTCTCGATGTCCAAGAAGTCGTGGTTTTCAAATTCTTGCCGAAACAAGCGGGTCAAGGTGCTGCGCGCGATGATGTTTTCTTTGAGCTTGGCGCGCCGCAAATCCAAGTAGCGGTAAGTGAAACGTGTCGTGTCCGATGGTTCAATCTTGCTACCGTCTGCGATCGGGAACGGCAGTTCAGCTGCCTCGCTGATGACCTGACAAGTGGTGGCGGACACCTCAATTTCGCCAGTAGCGATGTCTTTGCGCACCATGTTAGTGGGGCGGGCGATGACCTCACCACTAATTGCGATGACCCATTCAGCGCGTAACTGCGATGCTATTGGTATCGTCGCGGGATCAAGAACGACTTGGGTGATACCCCAGCGATCGCGCAAATCGACAAAAACCATCTTGCCAAGATTGCGCACCTTGTTTGCCCAACCGTTAAGCTCAACAGTTTTACCGACATCTTGACGGCGTAGGCTATGTAGACGATGACTTCGCATTTTTGTTTTTTATACGAGAGGCTCTGCCTCTCATGCTCTCCTTTTTAGCATGCGGAGGGCTTTCCCCCCTCCGCACCTCCCCCCTATCGTCTAAAGACATATGC
>JAPPIL010000056.1 GCA_028877195.1 Pseudomonadota bacterium | reverse complement strand
CCATATCACTGACTTTATCAACAAGTACTGTAATTCACACATCAACCCGTTTGCTAGCCCGTATGGGTTTTTGCTGACTAACCGCGTGCCTCCCTGTGCTGGATAAGATGTCAACCGACACTGTGCTGCCCGCTCAACCTGCTGCGACTGAACAGACTAGCAACTCCCCTGATTTATGCATTATCTTGCCGATCAAAGACGAGCAGGAAGCTATCGTTGCACTGCTTGATGATATTGCCGTCAGTCTGGCAGCAGTTCGAGACCTGGGGCTAACCGACGTTTTACTGATCGCAGTTGATGACCATTCCAGCGATGACGGCATCGCACGGCTACAAGCATGGCATACCAAGCAGGAACACTTGACCCTCAAGGTGTTGCGGCTAGAGACGACGCAAGGCTTGTATCTCGCACTTCTACATGGTTGTAAGTATGCCGCCCGCTTGTCGCCACGCTTTACCGCCATCCTTGATGCTGATGGACAAGACAACCCTTCCTATATCCCAAAACTGCTTGAGCTGGCGGCGGTCAGTGAGATAGTGTTTGCCGCCCGTGGTCGCCGCGAGGACACGCTAACTTTCAAAATTTGCTATCGCTCCTTTCAAACACTGATGAAGTGGTGCAGTGGTAAATTTTTCAACACTAGCCATTATGTCGTGATGCAATCGCACGTGCTTGCTGCTGTCGCGCAACTTAACTACGTTGATTTTTTTGGGGCGCTGCTGTTTTTCTCACACTTTAGTAGGCAATACTACCCTGTTGATCGGCGACAACGTCTCGCTGGTGTCTCTAAATTCATGTTTGGGCAACGCTTACGCTTGGCGCTGACGATCTTTAGTTATTCAAGGTCAGCCGTTATCCGCATATCTAGTTTAGCGACCAGCACCACTCTTATAGTGGGATTACTGGCTTTAGTTTATCACAGCAGGTTGTGGGCAGCACTAACATTGCTAGCAGTTGCGGCGAGTTTCGGGGTGTTGATGGTCTTGGTAAACAGCTGTCAGCGGCGTAATACTCCACTCGGTTCTTGACGCACATGCCACCATCCCATGACCTAGACACAGTGCTAAATGCCTACGAAGCGACATGGCTCAACGCTTCTTTTTGCCCGCACCAAAGACATCAATGCCTTACCCTTGCCCGCTTTCGGCACTTTTTGGCACAACATCCACACCCATTTGATCGCAGCAACCAACTCGGTCATATCACTGGCTCTGCTTATGTCGTTGATCCCAGCCTTAACAAGGTAGCGTTGAATCTTCATAGTAAACTCAACATTTGGATACAGTTTGGTGGTCATGCTGACTCTGATCAACATAACATCGCAGACATCGCTTTACGAGAGGCGAAAGAAGAATCAGGCTTGCGCTCTTTGCGTTTTTTTGCCATGCACGATCTGTTCGGTGGTGCGGAGCGCAGCATTCCCATTGACTTACAGATTCACCCCATCCCGACGATCAAGGCGGTGAGGGAGCATCTGCATTATGATGTAAATTTTTTGCTGGTCGCAGACGCTGATGAACAGCTACAAGTGAGCGATGAATCACATGATGTGCGTTGGTTTGATTTGGATACGGCAGCACGGCGCGGTGAGCGCAGTGTCGGTGAAGTGATGGCAAAGCTACGAGCGATCAAACGTTTGCTGATTCAGGCAAAACAGTAGTTGTTTAGCACAGGGATGTTTATGCAACGAGGGTTTACACTAGGATGAATGACTACTATCAAATGCTTGGGATTGATAGAGGTGCTAGTCTTGAGCAAATAAAAAAATCTTATCGCCAGCTAGCACTCAAATATCATCCCGATCGCCAAGCTGATAATCCAAACAAGGTGGCCGCGGAGGAAAAGTTCAAACAAATCAACGAGGCATATGCGGTTTTATCCGACCCCAAAAAACGTGAGCGCTATGATGCGGTAGGCCATCAGCATTTCCACAACCAATACAGTCAGGAGGATATCTTTCGCAATACGGATTTTGATTCTATCTTCTCGGAATTCGGATTTGGCAGTATCTTTGAGCAACTGTTCACACAGGGGCGGGCAGCGCCACGTCGGGACTTATATGCGGAAGCAGACATATCGTTTACTGAAGCATATCTTGGCGCAAGACGGGCATTGAGTCTACAAGGTGGAGATCGCAAGATAGAGCTAAAAATCCCCGCAGGCATCAAGGATGGCACAAAGCTGCGTCTTGCAGGACAAGGCCAAAGCTCATCAGCAGGGCGTGGCAATCTCTATGTGCAGATAAATGTTCATTCCGACCCTAATTTTAGACGGGTTGACAATGATATTGAAATCGACCTCGTCGTGGACATCAGCCAAGCGATGCTCGGTTGTAGCAAAGAAGTTGTCCTACCTGATGGTGCAAGCAAAACCCTGAAAGTTCCCGAACTTGTCGCACCCGCAACCAAACTGCGTCTGCGCGGACTTGGCTTTCCCGATAGCAGGACTGGTAGCCGCGGCGACTTCTACGCAATCATCAAGTATCGTTTACCCAAACGCCTAACCGCTAGACAGAGAGAGTTGTTTGAAGAGCTTCAAGAACAGATGTAAAATTTGAAGGAAAATTTGACCATACTCGCGATTGACACGAGTTTGGCTGGGGTAGCACTGGCCGTTGCCGATAGCGAAAGCGGTGAATTGATCGAACACTATATCTGCCCGCAACAGCGAGCAGCGGAACGTCAACTCGCCTACCAAACTCGACTCCTTATCCGCAAGACAGGCATACCTGCTCAAATAACCGTCGCAATTGGGCCTGGCTCATTCACAGGCATTCGGATCGGTATCGCTTTCGCTAAAGGTCTAGCATTTGGGTTAAGCGATGTGCGCCTGTGCGGTCTATCGTCGTTGCAAGTGCTCGCTGCTACTTGGACACAGCAAGCAATACCGACACGACAATCCCAGCCGCCAAGTCTTGCGGTTTTTTTGCGTTTGACTGCTAACTATGGGATCATCGCCACCACTACGACTGCTGGTGCGACAGAGTTGCGTGGTGCTGAATTACATGATTGTGTAAGCATTGCTAATACGCACAAACAGAGTATCATCGCAGGCAACTGGGTTGAACTGGAGACACGGTTGCGCACAGAGGGCATACCTTATCGCACAGTTGCCAATCGACAGTTGTTGCTTGAATCCCTAACCGCACTAGTGCATACAACCAATAAAGCAAGCGAGGTAAGGGGAGTGCAACCACTATACATTCGTCAACCTTACGTCAGTAGGTAGCGATGGGGAAGAATATCTTTACTAGGAAGCCAACCAGCAAACCCAAGCCACGCGCCAAAATCAGTAGCATGGTGGTTTTGTTACCCAACCTATTGACGACCTGCAATCTCTTCTGGGGCTACTATGCAATCATCGCATCGTTGCGCGGCGATTATGTGATGGCGGTATATGCGATATTTTTAGCGGCGATTTTTGATACACTTGACGGGCAAGTAGCAAAGCTTACCAAAACCCACTCTGCTTTTGGGGTGCAACTCGATTCCTTGAGTGATTTGGTGTCGTTTGGGGTCGCACCTGCGTTCTTGGCATTTCAATACAGTCTAGGAACTTTGGATCGGGTTGGCTGGATCGTGTGCTTTATCTTTCTTGCTTGCGGAGCTTTGCGACTGGCGAGATTCAATGTTCACAGCTTTCATTCACAAACATCGAGCCAAGACTTTGTCGGCTTGCCGATTCCAGCGGCGGCAATCTTCATCGCCAGCTATGTGCTGTTCTTACATGACCTCCGCCTTGATGAACTGCAACTACAGATTTGGCGCGACGCACTACAGTTTATCACTGCCAAACAAACGACGACCATCACCTTAATTGTAATGACCTTGACCGCATCGGTGATGATGGTCTCAAGTGTCGCTTATCGTTCCCACAAGTCGATCGACATCAAAACAGTCAAGCCTTTCAAGGTTCTGGTGCTGTTGATTTTAGCACTTGCGGTTATCGCTTATCGCCCGAAGTTCTGGGCTTTCGCACTTGCGACTGCCTATACCTTGAGCGGTGTGCTAGAGTGGTTGCTGGGTTGGAAACGGTTAGCCGCTGACGATGATATTTATCCGCTGCAAGATAACCCCAACGATGGCGGTTAGCGGGCGCAGCGACGATAAGGAAGAGTTGGGCATTGACGAATAAAAGAACAGCAAAAATAGCGGTAATTGGCGCTACGGGTGCGGTCGGTCGTGAAATATTGCTTGAATTGCAGGCGCATGAGTTTCAACATGTTGACTTGTATGCGTCGGAAAATTCAACAACGCAAAGCTTGGATTTTGCGGGACGTAAGTTGCCTGTGCAGGCTTTCTCACTACAACGCTGTAAAAATTATAACTATGTGTTGATGAGCGCTGGGGGAAAATTTACCCGCCGCTTCGGTCGGCAGCTAGCGGCACAAAACGACTGTCTGATCGATAACAGCAGTGCCTTGCGCATGGCAGATGATGTGCCTTTGGTCGTTCCTGAAGTAAACGCCCATCTGTTGCGCAAGCAGCCAAAACTTATCGCTAATCCCAACTGTTCAACTATTCAACTCGTGGTGGTGCTCGGCGCATTGGCAAACAAGTTTCAACTCCAGCAAGTGCAGGTGGCAACTTACCAGTCGGTATCTGGCGCAGGGCGACGAGGGGTAGCTGAATGGCAGCGCCAACAGCAGGAACGACAACGGGCAGATGCCACGCCAGACCTGCGTGTCTTTGCGCAGCAAATCGATGCCAATATCTTGCCTGCGATCGATGTCTTTGATGAAGCAGGACATTGCTTTGAAGAAGTAAAAATGGTGCAGGAGACGCAAAAAATTCTGGCCCTGCCTGAACTTGCGATACAGGCGACATGTGTGCGAGTGCCTGTGTTGCGTGGGCATGGGGAGGCGGTGGCGGTGAAATTAGACCGTGAAACCACGCGTCAGGAAATTCAAGACTATTTAGCGGCGGCAGTTGGGGTTGAACTGTGTCGGGCGGATGACCATGCCTTGTTGCCAACACCTTTGCATGTTGCGGGTAAAAGGAAGGTGTATGTTGCACGCGTGCGGTTGCCGTATCGCCAACAGCGTTCATTTTGGGTGCAATTTTTTATCCTTGCTGATAACTTGAGGAAGGGTGCGGCGACCAATGCCGTGCAGATAGCTACCGAACATCTAAATATGCTGAATATGCCATGAGCATTTACCGCCAAGCGATTTTTATCATGACATGCCTGCTGCTGACAGCACCAGTCTCTGCGGTAGTTAAGCAACAAAACCGCATGCAAGTGCAGGTAGCGTTGAATGTCCCAAGTTTCAGCGACAAGTTGCAGTTTTATGAGACATTATACCAGCGCCCCAGCTTTTACCCGTCGCTAACGCTGAAAGGGATGACTGCACGCAAGTTTTTTGCGTTTGGTTGGGGGGTGAAGTTTGGCTACTACTATGACAGTGGTTTTGCCGCCGTGCTGGAGGGCAACGAAGAAAACAACAGCACGGGTAATGACACCGAGGCGAACAAAAATCCGCTAACTAGTGAGGTTGTCGCAGGCATTGAGCCGATATACCTTACTCTCATTCCGCTACAGGCGATGTTAGCGGCAGCGGTATATCCCGTTGGTGAGTGGGTGCGACTAGACTTGGGTATCGGACATGAATTTTTGTATGTGCAGGAAGAGCGGGACTTGCGTAGCAAGCAGGAATACAAACTTCTCCACACGCGTTGGGAGTTGCATGGAGTGTTGTCGTCTGGCATGTCGGTGTCATTGCGTTTCCTTGACCTTGATAAGGAGAACGACATTCTGCTGCATGCTCGCTACGAGTTGATGTTCCCCTACGGGGTTTTGAGCAGCAAAAATTTTCAACGTTCAGAGCTGGCACTTGGGTTTACGTTTGAGACCAGTTAGATTTTTTTATACGAGAGGCGAAGCCTCTCGTGCTCTCCTTTTTTGTTTACGAAGGGCGTTCCCCCCTTCGAGCTCCTCCCCTGTCGTCTAAAGACATATGCTGGTTTGAGTCGGGGCTGAATTTTTCCTCGCTCACGAGCGCTCGTCTCGGAAATAATCCACCCCGACTCTGATAATACCAGCGTATGTCTTACGACTATACAAATGCTGTATAGATGTGAACATCAGTGATAGATACTAC
>JAPPIL010000043.1 GCA_028877195.1 Pseudomonadota bacterium | reverse complement strand
TATACACTTATCACAATGCTTTCGTGGATAAATTCAGTTATGCAACAAAGCCGGGGCAGAGCCCCCGTGCAATCACAGCATCACGAGCGGATGCGAGGCAATGCTGTGCCAGACTTACGAATGTGCGATTACAACCCATGTCTTCCCCTCCAAACTTTTTGAAAAAAAGTTTGACCAAAAACTTTTGAAAGAAAAGACACAGTATGACTAACGTCTCTCCGCAAACAAAAATAAACAAGATAGTCTCCCTCTGTAAGCGGCGTGGCTATGTGTTTCAGAGTAGCGAGATCTACGGTGGTTTGAAGTCATCTTATGACTTTGGACATCTGGGTGTCGAACTGAAACGCAACATCGCTGATCTGTGGTGGCAAGACCTCGTGCATCGGCGTGATGATATGGTGGGCTTTGACGCGGCAATTATCATGCACCCGAAGGTCTGGCAAGCGTCGGGACATTTAGATGGTTTTTCTGATCCTTTAGTCGATTGTTTAGACTGTAAGCAACGTTTTCGTGCCGATAAAGCGCCCCGCCACCCTGCTGGCGCAACGATTACATATCAAGTCAAAAACATGGAGGTTGAAGGCAAAGTAGCCGCGTGTGGTTATGTTTGCCCCTACTGTTCATCACCGCGGTTAGGAGATGAACGGCAATTCAATCTCATGTTTCAAACCAATCTCGGTGCGGTAAACCCAGTTCAAGACCTGCTCAATGCGATTAGCAGCGACGATACTTTGACACTGGCAACGATTCGCCAACGGTTGCGCAAAATCAACAAGGGTAGTGCGGTTTATCTACGTCCCGAAACTGCCCAAGCGATGTTTGTGCAGTTCATGAATGTTTTACAAACCACGAGTAAAAAACCACCCTTTGGTATCGCACAAATCGGTAAATCTTTTCGCAATGAGATCGTTACCGAGCACTTTATCTTTCGTGCCTGCGAGTTTGAACAGATGGAGATTGAATACTTCGTCCCACCCGACAGTTGGCGTAAATGGCTTGATTACTGGTGTGAACAGCGTTTGAATTGGTATCGGGGTTTTGTCAATCAACCAGATAACTTTCGTCTGCGGCAACATGAGGAAGACGAGCTGGCTCACTATGCACAAGCATGCTACGACATTGATTTTAAATTTCCTTGGGGGTGGGATGAGCTTGAAGGCATCGCTTCACGAGGAGACTATGACCTTAACTGCCATCAGCGTCTCTCGCAAACGAAGTTGAGCTACTTTGACAACCAAGCAGGCAAACGCTATCTGCCCTATGTCATTGAACCGTCGGCGGGGCTAACGAGGTGCGTGCTTGCTGTTCTGCTCGATGCTTATGAGGAGAGCAAAGGTATCGATAGTCATGGTCGTGAGAAGACAAGGGTATTGCTGAAACTTTCCCCACGCCTTGCACCGATTAAGGCGGCGTTCTTGCCGTTGGTTAAGGATGAAGGGCAGATCAAGCTTGCGCGGCATCTCGCTGACTCTTGTCGGCAGCAAGGGGTGCATGTTGCTTACGATGACAATCAATCTATTGGTAAGCGTTATGCAAAACATGATGAAATCGGCACTCCATTTGCCATCACTGTTGATACCCAGTCCTGTCAAGATGGGCTGGTAACGGTGCGCGATCGCGACACCACCACTCAGACGCGTATGGCAGGTGAAGCAGCGGTCGCGAAAGTAGTCTCCTGTTCTAGTAATCTTCGCTAGTTTTGATTAGAATGGTGTCGTTGTGTATAGCACTGACTCTGCGCTTATATGTTTATTGAAATGAAAGCAATACTATGCCTGTGATACGTTGGTCTGTAATAATTTTTTTGCTTGGAGCATGCTCTGCGCACCATAGAACAGATAGGCTGTCTACCATTGCGGCTAGCAAACAGCAGAGCACTGCTAATGTCGGCGCTAGCGTCGGTGCTAAAGGCGATGCTCCTGTTATATCGCTGAAGAGCAAACGCAAACGCACGTCTGCATCTATCCTGCTTGGTTATCTTGCGAAGGGTGCTATTCCTGACACTTATCATCAAAAACTGCAGGCGCGGGCACGACCACCTAAACCGCATTCAGTTGATGAGGCGGTTGTAGCCATTGCATTGGTTGAGCAGGCGATAAGCTCTGCGGTTGCATTAGAAGAGCTAGCGTTGCGCATGCATTTTGATATTATTCAAGCCTTCAAGAGTAACCCCTATCTGCAGCATAGTTTGGTGTTGCCGCGAGTTGCGACTGCTTTACGCAAGCGTCCTACTGTGCAAACGAGCGACAATGTTAGTGGTAATGATGGTAGCTTTACGCAACAGCTGGTTGCAATTGTCGCAGCAAGGATAGAGAATTTGCGAGCGGATTTAGAACAGGTTGAGATATTGCTAACGATGCCTGTTTCGCCGCAACAGTCAGCCGAGAGCTTTGAGGAGTTGAGTTCGGATTTATTTAGGTCTGGTGATTATATCGTTATGGAGGCTGATTATCTTGCTAATCACGGCGAGTATCAGGATGCCTTGAAGCGTTTAGAGTTGTTAGATCAGAGTAGCCCTTTACATCAGGTGGCACACGAGAAACGCACTGAAATCAGCAATAAGGCTGTCCATGATTTGCGCAAGAAGGCGGCTATCGCTTACCAGAAGGCTGGCACAATCAGTGATATGAGGACAAGGATTGCGTATCTACAGGAAGCCAGCAACCATCTCCGCCATGCCATTAACCGTTACCCTAATGCGGAAACGCTGGCAACGGTCAAGAGCAACCTCGCGACAATCTCGGCGGCATTACAAAAGCTTCGCTCGATGGCCTCAGCAGAGCAGTAGACTACCTTTTCTACGAGTTATACGAAGGCGTTACTTACGCAACAAAGCCCCAATACCCGACTTTGCTGTATAAGTAACGCTGTTAGGTTAAGCCGATTGCAGGAAGTGTTGTGCGTTAGAGTTGAACAGTTCATGCAAGGCTTCGGCAGTGAGCGGTTTGGACAGGAAGGGCACAGCCGTAAACTCCTCCTCAAGACGAGCAACGACTTGCCTATCTTCCAGCAAACAGCTGGAAACAAGCACTGCGAGGTCTGGATATTTGTCAAAGATAATTCGCATACAGTCGATGCCGTTCATCTCTGGCATAATTATATCAAGGTGCACTAGGTCTACCATTTGCTTTGCTAAAGCATCTAATGCCTGCACGCCATTCTCTGCTTCACCTGCGATGACCATACCTGCGGCGGTGTAAACTTTCTTGACTGCGTGCCTAACGATCTTGGCATCGTCAACGATAAGGACTTTCTTGCCAGTCCAATCTTTGCTGCCCCAGTCGTTCTTAAGTTCAGGTTTCATTTTTACTCCGTAATAATCCTCATTTTATCTATCGGCGCAAAGCTGAATTTCTACACACAACCATGCAAACCGATACTATACAGGCTTACGAGGCCTCGCTAATAATCTGTTGGCGGTCGTCGTGCTGTTCACCTAGCCACAGAATCAACTGTAAAGGCGATAGTGGTCGGCGCAATTTTGCCATCGTCGGCTGCCGTCCACGCCTGCGTGCTATCTTTATTCCTAACGGTAATATTTTGCCACCACGCTCAACTAACTGGGCAGCGGCGATCGCCTCAAGGTTGGCACGATAGTATGGAGTTAACTTGGGGTTTTCGCTGATACGATGGATGACCAAATCAAAGTATTCATCTCGCGGCAACTGGGTAAATATATCCCAAAAGTCCGCTGCTAATGAGCGATCGTTTATTTCCGATGCTAACGGGTAAAGATTAGCGATATGCACCAACCAAGAGTGTAGCAGTTGGTGGTTGTCAGCATGATTGGCAAGCAACTCCTGTGCAAAGATGCGCAGAAACATTGTGAATCGCTTGGGGAAACGATACATGTGATGCACAAACACCGACTGCATCGTCTGATGCATGAAGTAATCGCCACCCCGCAAAATAGCGGGGATAGTGTGGCGCAAATACTCAAAAGCAAAGGCTTCGCTACGACGATTGAGCAGCAGTCCAAACACATGCTCAAGCACGGTGCAGCCAAAGCGTCGCACGATTTTAGCAAAGTACCTGCTGTTTTGGGCATCGGCATTGATTGCCGCAAAATAACTGAACAGCAACAATCGCACGCTCATGTTGCCAGTGTCGCTAATCGACAGGAGATGCGATGTAACACGCGCAAAGAGTTGAGCATGGTTGTCTAATTTATGGGTGTGGAGGTAGGTGCCTATCTTGCAGATAATTGCCACTGTGAAAGCATCAAGTCGCCTGCTATTATCAATCCTATCCGCTGACAAAGTAACGAACAGTAGTTCACGCACCGCTGCTTCGGAGTTGCTTTGACATAGGCGTTCTACAAAGACTTGTACGAGATCATCATCAGCCACATAGTTGAGCCAAAGAATGGCGCTTTCCAAGTTTTTTTCGTAGTTGATGAGCGACAGCTTATGGTCAGCAAGACTGGTAGCAAAGTGCTGGATAATCTCCACATGTTCCGCTTGCGAGAAGCATTTACGCAGTCTAGGCATGTCCTTGCGGGCGACGAGGATGCTGCGATCGATCAAAGACTTGGCGAGTTTCAAGGTTTTTGCCTGCGACCAAGCTATTTTTTTTATCGGACTCATGCGACCTGCCTATCAACTTGCCCTAAAAAAACTTCCATCACAACACTATGCACTCTGCTCGCCTGACGCGACAAGACGTTCAACATCGGAGCGAACATTGTCGGGTAGGTCAACAAACTTCATACCGTAACCATTTGGGTAGCGAGGATCTGAATTGAACCGCATCATCTGCGCCGTAACGTTGAAGGGGTAACCGAGATGGTCAGCCTTGACAGTCAGCTTGATCAATTCCCCGACCTGAAAACTATTCTCTTCGGTTGTCTCAACGAAGATGCCTGATGCTGAGATATTGATGCCACCAGAGATTATGACTTTGCCATTGTTGTGAGCGATAACCTTACCTTGAATACCGATGCGAGACTTGCGACTCATCTTCTCTTCGCCAAGTTGTGGCATGCCCAATGCATCGGAACTCTCCTGCACGCTTGCAGGCGGTGCTGAAACTGCCATAGTTTTATCATTGTCATCGGACGTATCACCAAATACTTCCCCAATGGCACGCCAGTCTTCCCATCCTTCCTTGAAAATTGACGCGTCTTGAGAGATCATTTTTACATTGAGCAATTGTTGCACCTGTGCATCAGAGAAAGGCCCCATCTGTTGACCAGACTGATAGACATACCAAGAAAATTCTTTCGTTACCGCTGCCATTCCCCCTACCTCCCAATACTTAAGAACCTCAACGTCAAAGCGCACTACTACTCTAACCACGCAACCGCATGTGCAGCTAATACGCAAACCGCCACACACAGCCTACCACGACAGCAAATCCCAAATCGGAGATGCTCAATCACTTACATATCGCCAGATTTTTCGGCATTCGCTGAATTTATCTTTAATAGATGTAAAAAATTAACTAAAAACAACGTTATTACAATGGGTTGGGTTGGAGAAGGTATTAGCGGGCTTTTATTAGGTTCGCATTGTTTAGCTAGTTACGGTGCGGGCTTGGCGTTATGTTTGGTCTTAACGAGTGGAGCAACGACTGCTGCGGCTGTATCTTATAGTCAAATGCCTAACAAGCATGAGTGGCAGTATTTTTTACAGAGGGGTTCTGATTTTCAGAAAAACTTTTGGCATGAACACAGGCAAAGAGAGATACAGTTCAGTGATTGGTCATGGAGTTGGCGGATACTGTGGCTGAAAAGTTGCGGGTTGAGTAAAGAGCCGCACTGTATCAAGATATTAGCGCAGGGGTTTCGCGATCGGGCGATGGTCGTGCGCGCGGAAGCGATAACCCAACTCGGCAGGCGGTTTCGCGGTAGCGGTAATAGCGGTATGTTAGCCCAGCTCAACGCTGCGGCTAAAGAGCCAAGAAATTTCCGCCACCAGCAACCGATGTTTATTCATCATAATATCAAACGGGCGGTGGCTATGATTAGGGGGGTGAGGGATTAGGGTTTTGTTTATTTTTTTATAGGGGGGGGGGGGGGCCGGGCGGGGGGGGCGGCCGCGGCCGCGCCGAACGGAAACTAAATATAAGGGGGAGGAAACCCTGAATGCAAAAAAAAACAAAAACAA
>JAPPIL010000108.1 GCA_028877195.1 Pseudomonadota bacterium | reverse complement strand
TCACTGTTTCACTGGCGACAGCACCGCCTGCGTTATCAGAACTGGTTACAGAACTATTGAAGAAGAATTTTAGTTCCAGCAGTCCGTGCGGAGTGTGGACATATTTGCCATTCGAGACACGGCTTATCGTTGATTCGTGTAGGGCTAGTTCTTTGGCAATATCATTTAGCACCATTGGTTTGAGGTGTTCCATGCCCTTTTCAAAAAAATCACGCTGTTTCGCAACGATACAGTGGGTAACGCGGTAAATAGTATTTTGGCGTTGCTGGATACTTTTGATCAACCATTCAGCTGACTTAAGCTTGGTCTCCAAGTATGAACGTTCTTTCTTGGCGCAATCACCTCGCATTTGACGATAATGGTCGTTGATCGCAAGCCGCGGCAACCCTTCTTCATTGAGGCTTACCTGCCACTTGCCACCGCTCTTGAAAACATACGCATCGGGTACGATATAGTGGGTTGTCTCGGTATCAAACTGTCGGGCAGGGATAGGTTCAAGTTTGGCAATAACCTCGGCATCAGCGATAACCCGCTCGATGCTCGTTGCTAAATTTTTGGCGATAGCTTGAAAGTTGCGATTGACTAAATTTGGCAAGTGGTTAGCGATTATTCTAGCAAGACTGGGGCTAAGTTTGTCGCTGTTGCGCAGTTGAATCAAGAGACAGGAAGGAAGGTCTTTAGCACCGACACCGTTGGGGTCAAGACGTTGGATGATGTCCAAGACGGCTTCCAATTCATTTAGTGGCATGTTCTCTGCGTCGGCCAGTTCCTGCAAATCACAAGCGAGGTAGCCACTGTCATCAAGATTACCAATCAAAAGTGCGGCGATACGCTGTTCTTTGCGGGTAAGGTCGAGTTCAGATATTTGCCAGTAGAGATGGTCTTGTAAAGATTTAGAGCGAGCGCCGATGTTTTCGTAACTGTAGGCAGGTTTATCACGATGGCGATTGACACTGGTTGTTTCTTTCATTCGAGCGAGGTTTTCCCAATCAACTTCAGGGGTATCCTGTGAGACGGCATCCACGATCTCTGAAGCCTTGACGAGCCGCTCCTGCATCGCCTGCTCTTCGGTGTTCTCCCGCTCGGCAGTGTCATCGCTACCTTCGTCAAGAACAGGGTTGTCGGCAAGTTGCTCGCTAACATACTCGTTCAGATCAAAACGGGATAACTGCAGGATTTTTATCGCCTGCTGTAACTGTGGCGTTACCTGTAAGCGTTGAGAAATTTTTACATTGAGGCTCTGTTTTGCTTCAAAAGCCAAACCAAACTCCAGCTATCACGCATGTATCGGTAGGCTTCCATCTTATTAAAAGAAAAATAAAAATTCATCAAAATTGCTATCACACCATTGATCGGCGGGTTGTCCGTGTAGATGGAGATAAGCAGTCTGTGGCAAGATATTAAATATGAGGAGAGCATTGTCTTGCGAGCATTGAAAATATCGTTGCTAGGATTGGCTTGCCTATTGCTGACGGCTATCAGCTGTAAACAGGCACGGCCACCTGATTCAAATTTGGTTTGCCCAGAGGGGCAATCGGTCATTGATGGTAGTTGCGCAGCAGTTAGGGTAACGCATGACAGCTGTGAGGGAACAATCGATATTAAGCGAGCACCTTCTGGTTGCATCTTTCATACTGCTAGTCAAGTGCATGGCTGTGTCGTTTCGGGCTTTGCGCCTTACCACAACCCAGTCAATGATAAATGCTTGGTCAAAACCAGTTATGGTCGGCATTGCGAGTTCGGTGATTTTGATCAGGCGACCAAGACTTGTAATTCAAACATTGAGCCAGAGGACGCAGGGGTAAGTGTCTATCTTGACCGTCGTGATTCGGGCTTTTACCCACAGGTAATTTTCCGCAAAAGCGATAATGTGCAGGCAGGCGCTGACTTTGAGTTTTTAGCGCATGAATATTCGGAAGCAGATATTAAGGTTGACCCTGAACTAGCAAAGGGTCGCAGGCTACTTTCTGTTGAGTTGGTCATCCCTTGGCGAGTTGTTTATACCGATGGTAGTGGCAATGAGTTGTGTGCTGAAGGGGAGATTACCAAAAACACTTCTGCAGAATACCCGTCCGAAGGCAAGTTTTGTGCGGGATCTTAGTTTTATAATTTTTTGAAAAAGCAAGCTACCTAGTAGCCACCGTTGCCGTTATCATAGCCCGTGCCGTTGCCGTTACCATAGCCAGTACCGTTGCCATTACCATAGCCTGTGCCTGTGTTGCTGCCATTGTTGTTACTACCACCTCCGCCTGTGTTGCTACCATTGTTGTTACTACCACCTCCGCCTGTGTTGCTACCATTGTTGTTACTACCACCTCCGCCTGTGTTGCCTGTGTTTTCTCCCCATGGATTGCCGCAGGCGTTATTACCATGCCCACCGCCATGCTGATTGCTGTTGTCTGTGCTCTTGTCCTTGCCTGTGCCTTCCTCCTCATTATCAATGCCCTCTTCACCTGTGCTGTCGCCATTGTCAGGTGGAGGATTAAGTGGGTTGCTTGGATTTGTAGGTGGTTCAGGCCAGGTCGGAGCTGTCTTCTCTTCGTCTAGGTCAGGAACATCAGAACGACAAGATATTGAAATGCCTAATAAAACAACTGCTATAGAAAAAATTATCCGCACTCAATGCTCCGATATTCCAGCTCCTATTTCGGTAGTTTTGTGAAATTTCTTAATTTTATGTGAATAAACGCTAGGCATGCTGCGCAGACAAAAAACTACAACAGACCCAACGCCCCTTGGATAAATGCTTGTATTTCACCATCGAGCACAGCATCAGGATTGTGATGCTCAAGATTTGAGCGATGATCCTTCACCAGTTTGTAGGGGTGTAGAATATAACTGCGTATTTGACTACCCCAAGCGATGGCATGCTTCTGGGCTTCGTCTTTCTTAAGCTCTTGCTGCTTTGCAGCTAAACGCAACTCATAGAGTTTACTCTGCAAAATCCGTAGGGCATGTTCTTTATTTTGATGTTGGGAACGCTGGGTTTGGCACTGCACCACCGTGTTAGTGGGTAAATGCGTTATCCGCACCGCCGAGTCAGTCTTGTTCACATGTTGCCCGCCTGCTCCACTCGCCCGATACGTGTCTATGCGCAGTTCTGATGGGTTGATTGCTACCTCAATGTCTTCATCAACGATCGGCGATACATACACCGAGGCAAAACTCGTATGACGACGAGCGTTAGAATCAAACGGACTGATTCGCACCAACCGATGCACTCCGATCTCGGTGCGTAACAAACCATAAGCATACTCACCCTTTACTTCAAAGGTAGCGTTCTTAATGCCTGCTTCATCACCATCAAGGAGGTCGTAAATTTCCGTCGTGAATTTTTTTTGCTCGGCATAACGCAGATACATGCGCAGTAGCATCGCTGCCCAGTCGCACGACTCGGTGCCACCAGCGCCTGCGTTGATGCTAACGATTGCGTCATTGCCATCAAGCTTGCCACCGAGCAGCAGTTCTGTCTCAAGGTCGGTGAGATTCTTCAACAGCATCGGCAACAACTGTTGTGCTTCGTGCAGGCAGTCATCATCTTCAGTCGCTAACTCGCAAGCAGTCTCAAGGTCATCATACTGGGCTTGGATAGCTGCAACTTTGCTTAAGAAATTTTCTAGAGCTTTCTTCTGCTTTAGAAGGGAGGCGCTATGCTTGGGGTTGTCCCATTCGGTTGCGATTTGCTCATCAAGGGCGGCAAGCTCGTTCTTCTTGGTTTCAAGGTCAAAGAAAGCTCCGCAGCTTGCTAAACTTTGTTTTAAGTGCTTCAAATTCAGTTAGAAGTGTATGCTGATCCATTGTCAGCCTCGTGTCTTATTGGTTGATGCGACGAGTGAAGTTTGCCTGTAGTGTCGTCAGGCGCACGCTGATCGCAGCGATAACCTTGCCAACGATCTCAACTTCCCACTTATCGCCTTTGATTTTGATCGCCAAATCACCAAACCAAGCGATCAAACCCTGATAAAAGTCTTTGCCGCTACTATCTAACGAGTTATCGTATTCTTTCAAAATATAATCTAGCCAAGCATCGTCGCTGGCAACGAGTAAGTTGACAAATTGATTCAAGCGCCTCGTCGCCTCTTCTTCTTGCCAACCACCTGAAATCTGAAAGGGATAGTAGTCGCACTCCACACGATGCACCCAGATATTGGTGCTGTCATCAACGTTCAAAACTCTAAAGTCCGAAGGGGTTGAGTTGTGGAAGCCGTCAGGTCGTCGCCAAGTTACATGCATGGTTGATGTCCTATGCGTATGTGGAGAGTGAGTGAACGTAGGTTCGTCAGACAGCTCAGAGAGACTGTTTGCTTTTGGAAGGATGACGAACCAGTAGACCTATTCAAACTCATATATTTCCTCCCAAACCCACCTCCTAGAACGCTTGCCACACATTTAGTTGCTGTTGCTTAACTCTCATCCGACCACACAGATCATCACTTGCCTAATCTATCATAAAAGCTCGTAATTAATCAGCAAGCAGCTCACGTATCTTCGTGTGTCTCTCTATGTGGGGCGGGTTATGAAAATCCTGCATCCGTTCTATGTTCATTTTATTCAGACCGATGGCAGTGATACCTTCGGCGGTCGTGGCATCTCTGCTTGCACCATACTGCAACAGGAGTTCCACATGCAGAAAATGCCCTCTGGTTACCGCCTCCAGCAACGGGGTGTTGCCTTTGTCGTTTAGCGCTTCAACATCTAGTCCCTGTTGTAACAACCACTCAAACAAAATCTTATTATCATGGGCGATTGCCTTGTGTAGCAAGGGTGCTGCATGTGCTTGTAAGTCTAAGCCATGCTTGATTAGAGCTTTGAGCATGTTTTGTAATTTCACCTCCCCATACCAATCACGCATCATTTCAAACAGTTTATCTAACGAGTGTCCTTTAATTTTGAAAAATTCGGCAATCAACGTATCAAGGAATTCCAAATCTTCGGCAGCAACCGCTAACATCATGCGATTCCAATCTTGCCGCGTTGATTGCGCAATGTTAGCACCATACGCAACGAGTAACTTCAAGATTGGCGTGCCACTCACACCCAACTTGAGTGCAGCCTCAATCGGTGTAATAGCACTCCCATCACCATCTGGGGATAGACCATTATCTAGCAGCAATGCCACTAGTCTAGGGTTTTTAGTTCTAATCGCGAGGTTTATCACGCTTGAACTGTCATAATAATCACCATTGTATAAGTGACCATGCCCTTCATGTCCGTAATAATCACCGTGCGTATAGTAGCCATACTCCGCACTTACGCCATCGTAAGCAACCCTGTCGTCGGGTTGCATATACTCTTCGTTTTCTAAAAACCCCCTCTCAATAAGGATTTCAACCAGCGAGTAGAGATTGTATTTGACCGCCGACTTGACGGCGTTCTCTCCCTCGGCTGCCAAATATCTGTTGATCAAATACGCTTGTAGTTGCTGATCTTTGATTTGCAGGGCAATCTCTATCGCATGCTGGCGGCGATCAAGACGGCTTAAGTCGGCGTGGCGCACGAGCGGTGAACCTGCAGCGAGGAAACGATCAATCAAAGGTCTATCTTTGGCAAGTATCGCCCAATACAGGGCAGTCCAGCCTTTTTGATCGCGACCTTCAGCGCCTTTGGTAGCATACAGTAGCAGTGCTATGGTCTTGATGCGTTCAACAGTCATTTTCTGTTCTTCAGTCGCCAGTTGGAACGGCAACTTGTCTTGCCCATTGCGGCGCTGGGCATTTGCGTCCGCTCCCAAAAGATAATCAACGATCGCAGAATCCCCTAGTAGCGCTGCGTAATGGAGAGCAGTATTGCTCAAGTCATCAACCGCATCGATGTTTGCTATCGTAGCGATGGCTTTCTTAACCTCCACTAGACTGCCTGTCTGCACAGCTTTGATGAGCGCATTACCCGATGCTGGCAATGCGATGAGCATAAGTAATAGAACCACTAACTGGGTGCGATATAATCTGTTCATCTATCCTTCCATTCCAAACCATGTATCTCTATAACACTGGCAAAAGCAAAGTAAAGCTTATGGTCAAGGTGTTCGCGAACATTGAGTAGACAGTTTGATGATATTTTAGTAGAGAGTTCAGATATTATTCAACGGAGGGACGAATGGCCGCTTCATACAACCGTGTGCATTTATTAGGAAATCTAGGACAAGACCCAGAGTTGCGCTTCACCCAAAGCC
>JAPPIL010000003.1 GCA_028877195.1 Pseudomonadota bacterium | reverse complement strand
TATTATAAAAAATTTAATTTTTTGCGCAACAAAAGGGGGAGGAGCGCGAGGAGGGGGAACGCCTCCTCGCATACTAAAAAGGAGAGATGTTAGTTATGCAACAAAGTCGTAATTCCTCGTGCGCCACATGGCTAAACTTATCTGGGTGCGGTGGCAATGGCGAAAACCCCTGAACGTTGTATGGTTGTTAGCAATAGGTTGCCAATTACCTATGATGAGTCCACGCAAAACCACCGTATTGCCAGCGGGGGGCTGGTAACTTCCCTGCTCGGTGTTGCCAACGATGTGCCTATTACTTGGTTTGGTGTTACCACTTCTGACCTTGATGTTCAGCAAATTGCGCCAGCCAAGAACCTGCCTACAGACATCAATGTTATCCCGATTGTCATCGCACCAGAGGTATATGAACTCTACTATAATGGCTTTTGTAACGCCGTGCTGTGGCCACTGCTACACTACGAGCAGGAGCGTGTGGTATGGCAATCGGACTGTTGGCATGCCTATCAGCAAGTCAATAAGACCGTCGCAGCAGCGATCGCCGACCAACAGGGTGATCAACAAATCATCTGGGTGCATGACTTCCATTTGATGCTCGTCGCATCATACCTGCGCAAGATAAAAAAACGGCAAAGCATCGGGTTCTTTCTGCATGTTCCGTTTCCTTCTTATGAAATTTTTCGGCAACTGCCTTGTAGCAACCACCTGCTGCAATCGCTGCTTGCCTTTGATTTGATAGGTTTTCATGATTACAGCTACCTGATGCATTTCTCGCACACTATCCAATACGCACTTGGCTTGACGGTGCAATTCAACCGCATCAACGCCGCCGAGCGTATTGTTGATCTCGGTGTTTACCCTGTCAGCATCCCTACCCAAGCTATAAACAAAAAAGCACGAAGCGCTAAAACTGATGCTGCCCATGCCAAACATGCCAAGCGTTTCGCTGCTCAAAAGATCGTGCTCGGCGTTGACCGTCTTGATTACATCAAAGGTCTTGACCTCAAGCTGGAGATATTCCAATCCTATCTTGAAAAATACCCAGAACAACTCGGCAAGCTATCCCTCCTACAAATAGTAGTTCCCAGTCGCACGGACGTTAGTGCTTACATAGAGTTGAAAAAACTACTTGAACAAAAGGTTGCTGACATCAATGCAAAGTGGGGCAAGGGCAATTATCAACCGATACATTATATTTACGATAGTGTTGCAATGCATGAATTATTGGCGCTGTTTCGGCTGTCCTCTTGCTTGCTTATTACCAGCAAACGCGATGGCATGAACCTTGTTGCCCTTGAGTATGTCGCCGCCCAAGCACCAGCGCACTCTGGTCAAATACTGTTGAGCGAATTTGCAGGTGCGATTTCTATTATGCCCAATGCTATTGCGATCAACCCGTGGCATACCGAGCAAGTCGTAGCAAAACTTCACCATGCCCTCACTAACCCCGCACCTACTAGTCGCAACAAGCAGATGTATGACTACTTGCGCAGTTACTCTAGCAAGGAGTGGGCAAAGACTTATCTCACTGACTTGAAGAAAAGTGCGGTCGGCGAGCGCAAGTTAACCAGCATGGTAGATAAGGGGTTGATCAGCAAAATAAAAAATTGGCGACATGCTTACTTGTTTTTAGACTATGACGGCACGCTAGTGCCGATATGTGATGAGCCTGAACAGGCGCTGATTGCGACACCTATTGCTGATTTGCTCGCCGCTCTTCAAGCTCAAGGCATGGAGGTGCTGGTAATCAGCGGTCGTAGTCGTAAGTTCTTATGGCAGCAGTTCAAACGGTTGCATATCCGCATCGTTGCTGAACATGGTGCTGAGTATTACGACTGTCGTGCATGGCGCACACTGGTCAGCACTCCAATAGATAGTTGGTTTTATCTTGCTTTGCAGATTATGCATCACTACGGACGACTAGTGCCGAGCAGTTTTGTGGAGGTGAAGAAATATTCTATCTGTTGGCATTATCGCAATTCGCCAGTTTTTTATGCTGACTATCAGGCGCGCAAACTCATGGAAGAGTTAGAGTTTGGGTTAGCGAGTTTCCCTGTGCAAATTTCTAGCGGCAAAAAGATTATTGAAGTTAAGGCTATGGAAGCCGACAAGGGCAAGTTCTACAACTGGTTTAGTCAAAACGTCTTAAGCAACAGTGCCACACCTGTCGTTGCTTGCGGCGATGATCGCACCGATGAAGACTTGTTTATCGCTCTCCGCCCCGATGACATCAGCATCAAGGTAGGTATGGAGGAGACTAAAGCGAGATACCGCTTGCGTGCACAGCAGGAGGTAGTAGAATTCCTGCGTATGCTTGTTGATTAAGTTTGCGTTCCAAAAGCGATGAAGATAGCAACTAAAATTATTCCTTACACAGCACTGGTTTTTTTAGCCGTCCTGTTGGTGTGGTTGCTTTGGGTGCGATCGCCTGCCCCGCTTAACGAGCAAGATGAACTAGCAGTAGAACGTGATTTCAGCGACGATGCGGTTGTTGCGAGCAAAGATGGCGCAAGTGCTGTTGATGGTCGTGCCGCGAGTGTGGCTAGTCTTGAGGACATCTATGCCGAGCTTGCGGATATATTTTTGCATAGTATTGGCACGAACAGGGAGTTGGCAAGTGCGAAGTTGCAACAGCTTAATGCTGTGATCAAACCTCGGATGCCGCAACTGGTAGCGGAGTTAACGTCTATGCCTAGTGATGAGCGGGCATTGAAGCGGCGCATGGCGTTAGTTGATTATTTTCGTTATCGGATGCGTTGGGATGCGAGGTTGATACCAACACTAGTTCCTTATCTCAAAGAGGAGATCGACGCGGGCATGGGAGCTAGTGGCGAGAAAATACAAGCGATGGTAATGGCTGATAAAGCGGAACTGCTCGGTGGTATTGCGGTGGTTGACCCAGACCTTGCCCGTGCAGTCGCTAGCGACATCAGCGACCCACTTCTGCGCGACCTTGCGGCTTATGAAATTTACTTTGGTTTACAGCGCCGCGGCGACACGCAAGAGCAGGCAATGGCTTATGTGCGGGGATTTGTGCCTCGGTTTGCTTTGTAGTGTTTGGATCTCATGCTATCTTGTGTAAGAAATGCACGTATCAACACCTAACACACCAGAACCGATCGCCACTACCTTCACTAAAATGTTTGGTCTTCGCTACCCGATTGTGTGCGCCCCGATGTTTTTGGTGAGTAATATCCGCATGGTTTGTGCCGCTAGTGCGGCTGGCGGGCTGGGAGCAATGCCTGCTCTGAACTATCGCCCCCTGCCAAAGTTGAAAGAAGCTTTACAACAGATAAAAGCACAGAGCAGTTGCTTTGCTATCAATTTAATCATGCAAGGCAAAGATTATCATAAACAGCTAGACTTGATTATTGAACAGCAAGTGCCGCTGATAATTTTATCGCTTGGCGACCCGACACAGGTTATCAAACATGCGCATGCTGCTGGCATAAAAGTGTTTTGTGATGTCGCGACACTTCGTCATGCGCATAAGGCATTAGCCGCGGATGCGGATGGTTTGGTAGCTGTCGCCAGCGGTGCGGGCGGACATGGCGGTAATATCTCAAGTTTTGCCCTCATCCCAAACCTCGCTGACCTCACCAGCAAGCCTGTGTTAGCCGCAGGCTGTATCAACGATGGACGCGGCCTGCTGGCGGCATTAGCATTAGGTGCGAGTGGGGTGTATATCGGCACAAGGTTTATCGCCTCCTATGAAGCAAATGTGCACGCCGACTATTTGCGAGCAATTCTTGCAGCCCAAGCAGATGATATTGTCAGCACTAAACGCGTCGATGGCTACCCTGGCAATTTTATCAAAACCAAAACACTGGTTGAGCACGGGGTAGAGCCGAATTTATTTGAAACGATCATCGAAAAAAATTCCGCCATCAGACGAATGGTTGCCCGTAGCCGTGCGATTTCAACGCTGTTTGCTAACAATAAAAAAATATCTTATCGCAACGTCTACGCTGCAGGACAAGGAGTGGGAATGATTGACGAGCCGCAGTCAATCAAGGCTATCATCTATCGCAGCGTTGCAAAATTCCACCGCCTGAAGCAACAGATGCTACAACTGTGATTGCGCTCTTGGCAACCCTTTGCGCACGGCAATCACCCTAAGCAATTAAATGGCAAGCGACCAAACGTCCCTGATGTTGGCGCAATTTAGGCGTGCTGTGCTTACAGATGTCTTGCGCTAGAGGGCAGCGAGTGTGGAAGGCACAGCCAGTTGGTGGGTTGTATGGTGATGGTAGTTCACCCTCAAGCAGATAGAACTTGTCTTTGTCGCCACCACCACCTGTGTCGATACTCGCGAGGAGCGCTTTGGTATACGGGTGCTTGGGCGTGTCAAATAGCTCCCGTGCTGCGCCATATTCAACGACACTGCCAAAATACAACACCAGTATCTGGTCGGAGATATGATTGACGACCGCCAAGTCATGTGAAACAAACAAATAACTCAAACGATACGTTTGCTGTAGTTCCAAGAGCAGATTGATAATCTGTGCCTGCACCGACAAGTCAAGAGCTGAAACTGGTTCGTCGCAGATAATTATCGCAGGCTTGGTAATAATTGCCCGTGCGATACCGATCCGTTGGCGCTGTCCACCGCTAAACATATGCGGATAGCGATGATGATGCTCCGCAAGCAACCCTACTTGTGCCATTACCGCACGTGCCCGCTGCCGACACTCCTGTTTACTCAAGCCTGAGTTAACCAGCAAAGGTTCAGCAACGATGTCGATCGCCTTCTTGCGCGGATTCAGTGAGCTGTAGCAATCTTGAAAAATCATTTGAATTTGCGGACGGAATTTAGCTTTGGGAATCTCATGATACGGCTTGCCGTGTAAAAACAGTTCGCCATCGCTCGCAGGTTCAATCTGCATCAGTATCTTGGCAAGCGTTGATTTGCCACAGCCAGACTCACCGATAACACCTAGCGTTTGATGCTGGTAAAGTTGACAACTTACCCCATGCAAAATTTCTATCGGGCGCTGGTTATGCTTGTAAGTTTTGCGCACCTGCTTTGCTTCTAATACTACCGTGGGTGGAGAGGATGATGACATCTAACAGCCCTGTGATGGTTAGCAAGTAGCGGTCGCTCTTTCCGACATTGATCATCAGCATACTGACAACGCGGATGAAAACGACAACCTTTAATAGTATCGTAAGCACTAGGGACATTGCCCTCTATCGTTGGTAAGGGTTTACCAACCGCATTCTTATGTCTATGTGGCAATGCCGCCAGCAGTGCTTGGGTATACGGGTGGCGCGGTTTGCTGAACACTTGCGCTGTTGCTCCACTTTCAACCACCTCACCCGCATACATTACCACAACACGAGCGCAGTAGCGTTCGACAGTCATTAAATCATGGCTAATCAAAATCATGCTCATGCTACGGCGTTGTTTAATGCGATCAAGGAGATCAAGAATTTGGCGACTAATCGTTACATCAAGGGCAGTAGTCGGTTCATCAGCGATAAGAAGCTTTGGTTGACAAGCAAGCGCCATCGCAATCATCACCCTCTGTGCCATGCCTCCCGAAAGTTCATGCGGAAAACTACGCATGCGTTCAGCAGCCGCTGGAATACCAACTTGTTGCAGCAAGGCAATCGCCTTCTCCCGCTGGAAATTTTTTGAGCGTAGGTGCGGACGATGAATTGCTAACGTCTCTAACAACTGCTGTCCCACGGTATAGCAGGGGTTGAGGCTGGTCATCGGGTTTTGAAAAACCATTGCCATACCCTTACCGCGCAAACGCTGAAACTCTCTACTACAAAGGGAGAGAAGATCATGTTCTGAAAATTTTATCTTGTCGGCGTGCCACTTCGTGTTATCGGGTAAAAGTCGCATCAATGCGAGACTGGCAACGCTTTTGCCCGACCCTGATTCACCGACAATGCCAAGTGTTTCATTCGTCTGTAAGTGGCAAGAAAAATCCTTTACCGCTTGAATGTAGCCACGACTTGTCGCAAAGCCTACCTGTAAGCGTTCAACTTCCAACAGTGGTGTGTGGTCTTTCGTTGTCATATCTTCTTTAGTTTAGCATCTAAACAGTCGCGCATGACTATGTTGGCAAACACAACAACATAGTCGCCAATAGGCGGCGGTATGCTCGTAATAAGATGAGTGCCTCTTGGCACTTATCTTATTACGATAACCCCGTGCACCCGGCTTTGTTGCATAACTAACATCTCTCCTTTTTAGTATG
>JAPPIL010000223.1 GCA_028877195.1 Pseudomonadota bacterium | reverse complement strand
GAACCATCACCTGTGTCTGTGCCATCACCTGTGTCTGAACCATCACCTGTGTCTGAACCATCACCTGTGTCTGAACCATCACCTGTGTCTGTGCCATCACCTGTGTCTGAACCATCACCTGTGTCTGTGCCATCACCTGTGTCAGCGCCATCACCTGTGTCAGCGCCATCACCTGAGCCACATGACTCCACCAGGAGACAATTGTCAGGATCAGTTGGTTCTACTGGTTCGGTAGGTTCTGGATCGACAACTGGCGCGATCATTTCACAAGCAATCTTAAACTGAACACCTAAACCGCCAACACCATCGCCACGATGATCGATCACTCTAACCTGTGCCGTCGCAGTAGTGTTGTCCAAATCACTGTAGTCAACAGACACATGCTTATCTGTGATGCGGTATCCTGCTACATACTCTTTCGTAACCTTGCTGCGATTAAGCTGCAGTCCCTCGCAGCCACCCAGCAACACTAAAATCATCACGCTCAATGCGCTGATAAAACTATCTCTGAACGACACGGCTCTTCCCTCCAATATCCCTATGTAAACAAAAAACTAGTCCTACGCTGGATTGTAGCATACTTTTTCAGAGAAAAAGAAGCCGCACTTACAACAAAAAAAATGCGAGCAATATCTGCCCGCACTTTATGTAAAATCAAATGCTAACCTTATGTTTTCATAACTCCTGCTTTGATGGTTTGATCAATTACCGCTGGCACTAATTCAGTCAGCGAGACAAGCATGCGTCGTAACTCATCACGGTTTACATGCACTGGTTGCTTGTGCAGCAACAGGTTTGTCAATTTTTGCTTCAACGCATCGCCATCACTAACAACGTTGGAAGTTACGATTGATGTCAACGCGGTGCTAACGATCGCGATCTCCGATGCATAGAAAGCATTAGTGTTAAAACTTTCCTTGCTCTCAAGACGGGCGACTTCATCATTCATCTTGTGCACTTTCTTCACTGCCATCAGCTCCTGCAGCTCTTCATATTTAGCTGCTAGTACCTTCCGAGTTTTATCGGACTTGATATAGAACCAAACGCTTGACAAACCAGCGAGCAGCGACCCCCAAAGCAGTGCCGTGCGCAATCTTTTCCCTGTTTTGGAAGTCTGTTGCCCTTTGCTATAAACAGCATAGTGGTCATCAAACAAGTATTCTTCCTTGCCACCAGCCTTGCGTAGAGGGTTTTTACAGTTCTTCTCCTGACACAAGAGCAACCGCACCTTGCCATCACCATTGTTCTTATCACTTTCCTTATCAGCATTATGCAGCTGCAAGGTAAAGCTTTCACCAGTGAACTCCGCTGTCTTTGCGCTCGGTTCAACACAACCATAGAGCATAACCAGCAAAGCAACTGCTCGTGCTACGACGATAGCCATATCAATACTCCATGAACGTTTTTAATTTTTTGCTACGAGATGGATGCCGAAGTTTCTTCAACGCTTTCGCTTCAATCTGTCGAATCCTCTCCCTCGTAACACTAAAGCTTTGTCCCACTTGCTCTAACGTATGGTCGCTTTTCTCGCCGATACCAAAACGCATGCGCAAGATTTTCTCTTCCCTTGAAGTTAGCGTCGCCAAAGTTTTTTGCGTCTGCTGTGCCAAACTGTAAGAAACGATCGACTCGGATGGTAAAGCAACCGACTTGTTTTCCAAGAAATCACCAAGATGACTGTCATCTTCCTCACCTATTGGTGTTTCTAATGAAATCGGCTCAACCGCAATCTTCAACACTTTGCGCACCTTCTCAACAGGCAAATCCATCCGCTTGGACAACTCTTCAGGTGTTGGTTCTTGCCCCATCTCCTGCACCAAAGCACGATTAGCACGGATAAGTTTGTTGATCGATTCAATCATGTGCACAGGCACACGAATAGTGCGGGCTTGATCAGCGATGGCACGGGTAATCGCTTGCCTTATCCACCAAGTAGCATAGGTGGAAAATTTATAACCACGCCGATACTCAAACTTCTCGACCGCCTTCATCAAGCCGATGTTGCCCTCTTGAATCAAGTCCAAGAACTGCAGACCACGATTGGTATACTTTTTGGCAATCGACACCACTAATCGCAAGTTTGCCTCAACCAACTCACGCTTTGCCATTTCCGCCCGATGCTGCAGCCCATTCAAATCACGGTGTAAAGCAATTATTTCATCGCTACTCAAACCGACTACCTTCTCGTCTGCCTGAATAGACTCATCTGCCGCTTTGAACGCTCGTGAAATTCGCAACCAATCCTTATCCGCTATCTCTTCGTTTGCCTTCTTGCTTGAGTTCTTCGCCAAAAACTCCCGCAACTCCACCACAGACATGCCGCAACGCCGCGCATAAAAAGCCACATCCTTGCTCTTTTCACGCACCGATGTAGCACGAGCAGTAAGCTCATTGATCGCTGAAGTCATCAGTCTGCGATTGATGTTCAAATCACGCAAAGCAGTAAACACTGCGTCTTCTTTTGCAGCTATCTTCTTTTCTTGCAAGCTAGCGTCTTTCTTTGACGAACCTGACGATGTCTTTTTAAGTTTTTTCAATTCAGCGTTAATTTTTAGGAAATCAGCGGTCAACTCCTTCATCTTTTCCGAGTGTTTGTCCTCATTGTCTGATGCTTCATCATCATCGAATGCTTTGATAAAACTTCGCATGTTTATTTCGCCCGCAACGAAGCGCTCCGCTGCTAGCACCAGCACCCCATAGGCGATGGGAATTCGCATGATACTGCGTAAGATTTTATTTTCTTCGTTTTCGATCTTTTGGGCGATCTCCACCTCTGCTTCTCGTGAAAGGAGAGCAACACCGCCCATTTTGCGCAGATAAATTTTTACGGGGTCGGTTGAACGAGTGATGCCGACATCGCTTGTCGGTGTGGTTTCTTGGTCTTCACGAAAATCATTTTTATCATCACCAGCATCGTCATCATCACCACCATCAACTCCCAAGAAATCACCGTCCAGCAAAATATCATCGTCCAGCGCACCTTTGATCTCTTCCGCAGCACGGCTAGAGCCAGAAAGGACTTTATTGATTTCTTTCGCAACTAGTTCTTTTTGATTATCGTTTAGTTTCTGTGCTTGTAGTTTTTCTTCCATGTCTTCTTTGCTGACTGATTTGCCAGCCGCCGCTAACTCCTGTAGATCGTTGATAAATTCCCCCACGACCTTCTTGGCAACCTTATCCATCACGACATCGCTACCCTGCTTACCACTCTGCTGTTGTTTAGTGCTCACTTGTGCCTTGGCTACCCTGCGCGTGGTTTTTGCTGGCGCTTTAGTTTTGGATTTAGTTGTTGATGTTACTGCTGACTTGACAGTTGCTTTCTTGGTTGTAGCACTTGCTTTCTTTTTTATTGTCTTTATTGTCGCTGCCTTGCCAACCTTCGTGCCAACTCTCGTGCCGTTCTTCTTTTTCACAACCGCTACCTTCTTCTTGACTGATTTCTTTGTAGTATTCCGCAAAATCACTCCTCTCTAAACTGTCATCGCAACTATCGCCCATTCATCACAGGCAATGCCTCACCTTTATGTGATACAAGATTCGCACCAAATTACTTGAGGTAGATAAAAGCCTGAAAATACAACACCTTAAGGTCAAAATCGCCAGTAGATGACGAACTTCCACGTGTCAAGCAAACATAGGCATTGACTGATTATTAGTCAATGTTTGTTTGCGGAGGTCATCGGTATTAGAGCATGTGCCCCAAGGCACGCGCTCTGACCCGAATAAGCTAGCCTCCGATAGGCATGAGAACCAGACGCTTGGTTGATCAGAGTCAGAAAAACTATTTTGCCATGAGTCATACGAATGGTAAAAAGTTTGTTCTGACTCAAACCAGCATGTGTCTTGCGACGATATGAAAGTTTACATTAAACAACTGGTGCTCGGCAAAATGCGCAATTGTGTTTATCTTGTTGGCTGCGCAGAGCAACGCAAGTGTGTGGTGGTTGACCCTGCTTGGGATATCAACTCTATCGTTCAAACCGCTACTGCTGATGGCATGGAAATATGCGGGATTGTCGCAACGCATTATCATCCTGACCATATCGGCGGTCGAGTTTGGGGGCACAACATCGCAGGTATAGCTGATTTACTTGAGCAGCTTGATATTCCCGTCTATGCGCACAAGCTTGAGGTCGATGGCATCAGCAAAGTTACGGGTATCAGCAACAGTTCGATCAAAGCCTGTGCTAGCGGCGATGTCATCGCGATCGGTAATACTGCGATAACCACCATCCATACTCCAGGTCATACCCCAGGTAGTCAGTGTATCGCCCTAGCTGATAACCTCGTTTCTGGTGATACACTGTTTATCAGTGGTTGCGGTCGGGTGGACTTGCCAGGCGGTGATGTCGATCAGTTGTATGACAGTCTAACCCACAAGATCAAAAAACTTCCCCCGCACACGACGATTTTGCCTGGCCATCATTACGACAAGGAGCTTACCGCTTCACTTGCGCATGTGCTAAAGGTTAATCCTTACCTGCAAGTTGAGAGTCGGCAAGCGTTTCAGTCGATACGTTGTCCGTAATAGTTAGACCTAACAACATAGGAGATGATAATGATTGCTAAACTTGCTAACTGGAAGAAAGAGCCAGAGAAAATCGTCAAACACTACCAATTCAAGGACTTTGTCGAAGCATTCGCTTTTTTACAAAAGGTTGCCACTCTCGCCGAAAAACACAACCACCACCCACACATAATCAATGTCTATAATCGTGTAACACTGGAGCTTACCACCCACGATAGCATGGCTCTAACAGCGAAAGACTATGACCTCGCGGCAGCAATCGACGCTTTGTAAGCAGAACAAGCGTGCGTAAAAACACCTAACGGACTAGCTTCGACTGCCTTCGTCTTTAAGCTGTAGAGCGGCGGCATTAACCTCTAGTTCAAATGTGTCGGCAAGTTTCTGCAAGATCAAGGGGATGCTTGCAACGACGGCTGGTTGTGAGAAGTCATCATTGAGTAAAAATATACTGCTCCAGTATTTGCTGACCATGCGGTCATCATAACCCCAGATGGAACGATTGATAGAATATAGCAATGAGAAACTCCCGACATGACCTGCACTGACGGCGATAGAGTTGCGTATCTTCTCAACATTCCAGCCAGCGATACCATACACACGACCATGTAATTGCGAACGATAATCATCTAGCCGTATCCTTTTCTCATCGTTTATTTTGGTCAGTTGCCGACCTACTGTTGTCCGATCAGCATTCAGATACTTATCAACGGCATTATTCAATTCCTCGTAATGCTCGATCTCCTTAGCATACTCATCGATGTTCGCATGTTCCTTTCCTGCTGCACGCAGGTCAGCGATGGCTTTGCTGTTCTTTGCTTTGAAAGCAGCGACGAGGTCAGAGGCATCCTCACCTTCATCTAAACGTTTACGCATTGCCTGCAGCAAATCTTGCAGAGTGTGCGTACTCTCTAACTTTAGAGCCGCATCATATATCTTGCTTTTTTCAAGCAGGTCAGCTTCGCGTTCACGCAACGCAACACGACTCACACTGCTATTTTCAGCCTTGTCATAGCGCCGCAATGCGTTGATATAATCTATTTTGCTTTTCTTTGCTGATACCTGCTTGATGTCAGCAGCTTTTTTGAAATGTCCTGCGGTCTTAAAGTTTTTCAAAATCCACTTGCTACCAAACAAAGTTGCGGCGCAGAATGCCGCGGTTACGGTGGAAAGGACGGCTAAATACTTGAGATCGCCTTTGAATTTTTGTGCGAAGTTTTGGTTGATCTGCCCAGGCAACAGCAGCGCCTCTTCCTTGCTCTCTGGCATCAACAAGGCAGGACGGCAACGACTGTCATCATTGAGCATCCATTTGGGAAAGGTGATGGAATTCTTGCATAACAGTAAACGATAAGCTTGGTCGCCATACTCATCTTCAATCGGCACTGCCCCTAAAGTCAGATAATTATCGCTAACGGCATGAAGTTCATAGGCCGAGTCCTCGCGATCACGATGAAATACCTTACATGCCGATAGGCAAACAAAACCCAACAATAGCAATCTTGCCAAACCCATATCACCACCTCCGTCCTTGCATCGGTAGTTTAGGGCTTGAGTTTAGATGTGTAGGGCTATTGGCAGAAATCAAATAAACTTTTGTAGCCGCTGTTAGCAGTAGCACACAAGGCTTTCATTAGGGCGTGTCGCCATTTCGCTTAACAAATTTTTGCATGGAGCAATGAGTTTT
>JAPPIL010000149.1:306-6250 GCA_028877195.1 Pseudomonadota bacterium | reverse complement strand
CTCCTAGACCGCTCGCTCCATCCCACGCCTATCGGCGACTGTTTATTCGTTTCAAATAGAGTGCCTTTTGGTGTTGTCTCTATACGCCTATCGGCGACTGTTTATTCGGAATACGCCTATCGGCGACTGTTTACTCGGATCAAGACAAGTGCCTTTTGGCACTTGTCTTGATCCGATAATGCCTTTGGGCACTCTATTTGAAACGATAATGGGGATAGCCAGACTTGAACTGGCACGGAGACAAGCTCCAAGGGATTTTAAGTCCCTTGTGTCTACCAATTCCACCATATCCCCTTCAAACCGCGAGCATGACGAAGACTGATAGCATAGACATAGGGTTGCGCTCAACTTTATATGACCAGCAAGGATAATGTATCAGCCACTGTTTGCTATGTCCGAAAAACGGTGTAATATAGGCACTATGATCCATCGGTCGGTTAATCTCTCTAAAGCACAGAGTTTTTTCTTGTTTGGGGCGCGTGGCACTGGCAAGTCAACTTTGCTGCGCAAGGAGTTCCCACCAGACAAGTATTTCTGGGTAGACTTGCTACATCCTGAACAGGAGATGCGCTATGCGACACGACCAGAGAGGCTGTTGGAGGATTGGCGACAGTTGCGCAGCGCGAATAAACAGCATGGCTGGGTGATAATTGACGAGGTGCAGCGTCTACCAAAGTTATTGGATATAGCACATATTGGCATTGAGGAGCATGGAATTAAGTTTGCCATGACGGGATCAAGCACCGTTAAGCTGCGACGTGGCGCAGCCAACCTGCTGGCAGGACGAGCGATTACCTTTAACTTGTATCCGTTCAGTGCGTTAGAATTAGGTGCTGACTTTGAACTGGAAGATGCCCTAAACTTTGGAACGTTGCCACGTTCCTTTGCTTTGCGGCACGACAGCAAAGAGCGGCGGCGATTTCTAGCAAGCTATGTCAACACCTACCTGCGTGAAGAGATCCAAGCCGAGCAGTTAGCAAGACGACTTGAGCCGTTTCGCTATTTTTTAGAAGCAGCAGCCGCAGCAAGTGGAACAATTTTGAATGTAGCTAAACTATCACGCCAAGCACATATCGAACCCCGCACCGCCCAACGTTATTTTGCTTTACTGGAAGACACGATGATTGGTTTTTACCTGCCTGCCTTTGAGCGCAGTGTGCGCCGTCGCCAAGCCAAGCATCAAAAATTTTACTTTTTTGACACGGGCGTTGTGCGGGCAGCAACACAGAGCTTGAAAGCTAACATAATAGATGGCACGTATGAATTTGGTCGTCTGTTTGAACAGTGGGTAATCATAGAAATCGTCAAAGCTAATACCTATAGCGAAAGTGATTATCAGTTATCATATCTCAAAACAGCTGATGGCAGTGAAATTGATCTTATCGCTGCTCGTGGCGAGAAAACTTTAGCGATAGAGATAAAATCCACCGCCGACCCTGACATAACTGCTGTGCGGAGACTAGCACGCTTGGCACGTGGCATTAGCATGTGCCAGCCATATATCTTCTGCCGCACAAGTATCGCTACTGAAATCGAGGGAGTCAAGGTGTTGCCATGGCAACAGGGGATCGCAGAACTGTTTGCCTGATCCTAGTATTGTAAGATGAATGAACGCAAACACCCGTCTATAACAGTGCTTGTATTTTAGCGACAAGCTCTGCTGTCTTGGTATCGCATTCATCTTTGCTTGCCCCCTTAACTGCGATGTAACACTTTAGCAGCGGCTCTGTGCCTGAAGGTCTAATCGTTACAATACTCGCATCAGTTAGATACAGTTGGAGAATATCGCTGCGTGGCAAGGACAGTTCTTCTCTTGCCGTGCTGGTAGTGCAACCATCGTATAACTCGCGGCTACCAGTGCGATAATCTTCCACCCATCGCAGTTTCCCTAACAAAGTCGGTTCTTGGCGCAACTTTGCCAGCAAGCTGACATCTTTGTCGTTAGGGTAGGAGAGTGTTTTATGCTGATGCCAACCATGTTTGGCATACAACTCCTCTAGCATTTGATGCCACGTTTTGCCCGCGGCTTCCAACTGACACGAAATCTGCAAAGCTAAACAACAGGCGGCGACACCATCCTTATCGCGCAAAGCATCACTGCCCAGCAGCCCGTAGCTATCCTCACAGCCAAAGATAAAACGCTTGTAGGGCGCACGCTTGCCTTGCTCATAATCTTCGATCAATTGTCCGATCCATTTGAAGCCAGGCAGCGTTGCTTGGCATTCAACCCCGTAGCTGGTAGCGATGGCATCAACCATACGGCTGGTAACTATCGTGCGCACCACCAAAGCGTGCGGTGGCAAACGATCTTCACGCTGTAAAGTGGCAAGTCGCATCTCTAACATCACACAAACCATTTCATTGCCAGATAGGTGCTTGTAACCATCGTCCGTCTTGACCATCATCCCTAAACGGTCAGCATCAGGATCATTGCCAAGCACCAACTGTGCGCCAATTTTTTCAGCTTCAGCAACAGCCAGCCGCAATGCTTGCGGGTTTTCAGGGTTTGGTGAAACAACAGTGGGGAAATTACCATCAGGTGCTTGCGCAGCAACAACCACAATCTTACCAAAGCCAAGCTGTTGTAATGCTTGCGGCACAAGTGTTGCGCCTGTGCCATGCAGAGGTGTATAGACTGCTGCCACATCAGGCAGGGTGCGGCGAGCGAGGTCAGCTAGCGTGTTGAGGTAATGTTCATCAAGCTCTTGCCCATGCTCCTTTATCATCCCTGCTTGTAAAGCTTGGCTATAGGGGATGTGGGGAATTTCCTCATAGCGCACGAGTGTATCATAGATGTCCATAATCGCTTTATCGTGCGGGGGAACGACTTGTCCACCATGTTGCCAATAAACCTTGTAGCCATTGTTATCGGGTGGATTATGGCTGGCAGTGATACAGACACCTGCTTGGCAATTTAGTTTGCGCACCGCATACGACAACAGTGGCACAGGGCGACACTCTTGCGTCAAATGCACTGCTATACCTAACGCCGCGAACACCTCACAACTTGCGACTGCGAACTGCCGTGAATGTAAACGCGTATCGTAAGAGATGATAATACTTGGTGTCTGCTGATGACTGCGCAGGAGATAACGCCCCACCGCACAGGAAGATCGTCGCACATTGTAGATGTTGAGTCTACTCGTGCCAAACCCCACTACACCACGCATGCCACCCGTGCCAAACCGCAGTGGGTGCTGAAACCGTGCTCGCAACTCGTCCGCGTTGCCGCTTGCCAACAGTGCGTTAACTTCAGCGCGGCAAGCTGCGGAGAAAACCGCATTGCTCGCCCAGTAACGAGCTTCGGCAAGGATGCGTTTAGCCAGCATCGGTTAGGATTTCAACATGACCATCAGCAGCGATAGCAATGGTATGCTCAAATTGCGCCGACAACCTGCCATCTATCGTTACCGCTGTCCAACCATCGTCAAGAATTTGCGACTTCCAACTGCCTGCGTTGATCATCGGCTCAATGGTAAAGACCATGCCTTCGACAAGACGAACTCCCTTCCCTCTACGACCGTAGTGAGGGATCATCGGTTCTTCGTGAAAAATGCGTCCAATACCATGCCCAACGAAATCCCGCACAACACTGAAGGAATGCTTGTGCGCATGTTTTTCAATCGCAGCCCCGATGTCGCCGACGTATGAGCCAGCACGCACGGTCTCAATACCGCGGTAGAGGCATTCACGCGCACAGTTGGTGATTGCCTCTGCTTCTGCCGTTGCCCGTTTGCCAACGATGAATGTTTTAGAACTGTCAGCGTGGAAACCGTCAAGAATGGAGGTGATGTCGATATTGATGATGTCGCCATCTTGTAAGGTCTCCTTGTCGGTAGGGATTCCATGACAGATGACATCATTGATAGAGGTGCAGATAGATTTAGGAAAACCTTTGTAGTTCAGTGGAGCAGGGATAGCAGCATTGGCAAGCGTGTAGTCGTGGCAGATGTCATTCAGTTCCAAAGTGCTGATGCCAGGGCGAACATGCCGTTCAATCATTTGTAGTGTATCTGCGACCAGTCGCCCACAGATTCGTATCTTTGCTATTTCAGCATCGGTCTTTAGCGTAATCATGGTTATGCTATCAAGTGCTTTTGAATTTATTTCTAAAGATCAATACCCAGCCAAGAAAAAAGAACGGCACGCTCAACAGTTGCCCCATATTTAAAAACATCGACTGTTCAAAGCTGGCTTGGTTTTCCTTGAGAAACTCAATACTGAAACGAGCAGCTGTAACTGCTACCAGCAGGATGCCCCACAATCGGCCGCGCTGCTCCTTACTGTTTGTGCCCCAATACAAGATACACAACACCGCAAAGACAAGTAAATAAGATAATGATTCATACAGTTGGGTTGGGTGGCGTGGGAGAAGCATCGGGTCAGTGCGCTTGAATACCACTGCCCAAGCGACATCGGTTGGTTTGCCGTAGATTGCGGAGTTGAAAAAATTGCCAATCCGCACGAGTCCACACAGCAGTGCGGTGGGAGGAGCAATTCGATCCAACAGCCAGAGGAAATTTAGCTTGAAGCGCCGACAGAAAAGCAACACCGCGGTGATAATGCCTATACCGCCGCCATGACTAGCTAATCCGCCCTTCCAAACCATCAGTATCTCTAGAGGATTGCTAAAGTAAAAACCTGGCGAGTAGAACAGCACATGCCCTAGTCTTGCTCCGATAATCACACCGAGAATGGCGTAGGTAAGTAAACTCGATACGGTCTCTGGATTTTGCCCTTCATCTCGGAACATTTTGCGCACGATATGATAGCCGACGACAAAACTGATGATGAACATCAGGCTATACCAGCGGATTTTTAGGAAGCCGATGCCATAAATAACTGGATCAATGTCCCAAACAAAGTATTCGTGCATATATCACCTGATAAAATTTGTCAGCATTCACATATCAGCACAACTATATCCTAATGTAGGGATAGGGATGCGGACAACCTTGTAATTACATAAAGCTCTCCTTGCCAACTGCCGAGACATGGATATTGGTTGGTAACAGGGAGCAGAGTCGTGTTTGATCCAAATAAATTCAAGCGGTCGGTTAAGGAGTGGGTGAAAACAAATTCATCAGGAACGCTTGATGAGTTCATTTGTTTTTGTGAGGAACAAATCCCACCCACACACTTTACCGCCAATCGTTGGCTGATAGACCAAAGCATCAGTTGGTATAAGTATATTCTGAAGAAGAAGCAGGAAGAACAAACCGAGTGCGACTAATGCTTCGGGTGAGAGTTGAACTCACACGGTATTGCTACCAAAGGATTTTGAGTCCTCCGCGTCTACCAGTTCCGCCACCGAAGCCTATGGGGACGGAGAGACTTGAACTCTCACGCCGAAGCACTAGATCCTAAGTCTAGCGTGTCTACCAATTCCACCACATCCCCGCGAAAGTTTTCCACATCGGCTATGTGTAAAACCTTTGTCAAATATAAGTCATTGAAATATAAGTGTTTAGTGTAAGTATTTGTGCTTGCTCAATGTGGAAAACATTGTGCATTGTTTATTTTCCTGCCTTCACACTTTCAAGTAATTTGTTGAATGCGTGCGGGTCGGTAACAGCCATATCTGCTAATACACTGCGGTCGATTTTGATGCCTTGCTGGTTTAGTTTGTGGATGAATTGCGAATACTTCATGCCTAACGCTCGCGCCGCAGCGTTGATTTTGACTATCCAGAGGCGACGAAAAGTGCGTTTCTTGACGCGTCGGTCGCGATAAGCATAAGCCATGCCGCGTCGCAAAACCTGTATAGCGCCCCGCAAAGTGCGATGCCGAGCACCACGAAAGCCTCGTGCCGCAAGCATTACCTTCTTGCGTCGCCTGCGTGCCGTAAATCCTCTTTTCACCCTACTCATGAGCTAATCTCCTACCGATATTCTAGGTAAATTCTAGGCATGCAAGCATCTCTTGATCGCATCTGCATTAGCAC
>JAPPIL010000149.1:0-296 GCA_028877195.1 Pseudomonadota bacterium | reverse complement strand
GAACATAAGTCGGTTTCTTGAGCTTGTTTTTGCGAGCACGTGCCTTCTTTGTCAAAATATGTCCCTTGTTCGCATGTGAACGTTTGATTTTTCCTGAACTTTTGATGGTGAAGCGCTTTGCCGCTGCCCGCTTTGTTTTTAATTTTGGCATCCTGATTCCAAGTTGACGAAAAGACGCAACATTATGCCATCGTTCTGAAGTGAATAGCAAACAGTTTTTGTTTGCGATAAGGTGCGGAAGGGGGCTTTGTTGCATAAGTAATGCCTATTTTTGTTTGTATGCGGAGAGCGTTAGT
>JAPPIL010000041.1 GCA_028877195.1 Pseudomonadota bacterium | reverse complement strand
CCCCCCCCCCCCCCCCCCATACTAAAAAGGAGAGATGTTACTTATGCAACAAAGCTACTACAACTACCCTTACATCATCATACCTCACAACTCTATCAACCAGTCGCTCTTGGCAATAAGATGCTGATTGTAATCAACCAACACCAGTGTCGCCACTTTTTGTTGGCAAAGCCGCGCAAACACCTCACAAAGACGTTGGACATCATGTGGGTGTAACCCTCGCGCAGGTTCATCTATTATCAACAGCATGTCAGACATGGAGAGGGAAAGATAAGGAACAAGGTTAAGGCGCTGCACCTCGCCGCCCGACAGGGTTAGCAATGAGCGACCGAGTTGAATATAACCAAGACCCAACCCTTGCGCACAGGTCAAGATAGAATGAAGTTTAGCAAAGTTGCGAAAAAAATCCGCCGCTTCCGCAATCGTCAAGGCCAGCACATCGCTGATATTACGCTGACGGTAATAGATGCTCTGTATTTCATCGTTGTAGCGACTGCCAGCACATACAGGGCAAGTCGTTGCAGGCAAGTAAGATACCGTTGCTGCGATACTGCCAAGACCTTTGCAGTGTTGGCAACGCCCATTGCCACCCCGAATACCAAAGTCTTTAGCTTGAAACCCCGCTATCTGACTGCTCCGCAAACGACTGAACAGGTTGCGAATAAAGGGCAATATCCCCAGCTGGGCACAGACCAAATTATTTGAACTACTCGCCCGATGCTTGATCAACTTCACCGCATTGAAATTTTTCTGCAACCGCAACTCTGCACAATTGTGCGGCTCTCCAGCTTGTAAAGACTTGTAGAGACAATGCTCAACAAGACTAGACTTGCCAGCACCAGATACGCCCGTTACGACATTGATCGCCTGTAAAGCAAACTGCGCTTCTTTAATTTTAATGTTATTGACTGCAACTTTAGTGAGACTGAAAAAGTTTAACTGCCGCGGCACCTGCGAACTTACTGCTGACGGCTTGATTGGTTGATAAGCGACGACCTGCCCACCCTCTTTGCCCGCCCGCGGCCCCAGCGCGATTACTTGGTCAGCGGCATTGAGCAACAACGGGTGATGGTCAACGATCAAGACGGTGTTACTGCGTTGCTTCAGCTGTTTTATTTTTGCTAATAGCTGTGCCACGTCTTGATCCGCAAGACTTTGGCTCGGTTCATCAAAGATATAAATAACCCCGCTCATCTCTTCACTGATCAGCGTCGCAAATCTTATCTTTTGTTTTTGTCCGCTTGATAAAGTGGCAATAGTTCGCGCCGCCGTAAGCTGCCCAAGCCCTAAATCCACCAGCTGGGATATTTCTCGCTTAATCCTTGCGCAAACCTTAACACCGATGTCGCCGCTACCAGCAAAACCATGCCGCAGTTTCGCAAGCAATGTCGGTATCGCCGTCAACGGCAAGGCTTGCATCTGCGACCATGAAACACCTTGAATTTTGATCGCCTCTAACTCCTTGCGCATCCCCGTGCCCGCACAGTCGCGACAACTACCCTTGCCTTCACAAACAGGGCAAGCACCGCGGTCATAGCGATCAAAGTCGTGATATTCAAGCCCTTGCCAACTAAACCCACAACGCGGGCAACTGTCCTGCGCAGAACAGTGCTGTAACAAGGTAAGTTGCGACGGCGCAAAAAGATAAATACGACTAAAGCCTTTACCGAGCATAGTGCTTTGCTGAATGCTACGTTCCAGACGCTGTGCGGTGCTCGGTTTTACTTTGATCGCATCGACAACCACCTCGTAGCGACTACCAGTTGCAGGTAAATCATCATCAAGCGAGTAAAGTTTGCCATCAACGATTACCCGCAAATACTTGTGCTTCAAGGCTTGCCAGTCATCAGGGCAAGAGGCAAGCTGGGCGGCAACCACTAGCGTTTTGTTGGGATATTGCTGCAGCAAGTTGGCGGCAACCTGACTGCTACTCTGGGCTTGCGTTGGCAGATTATGCTGCGGACATAGACGCTCACCGCAACTAGCGAAAAGAATTTGTAAATACTCACCTAAACGCGTGATACTGCCCACGCAAGCATGCGGAGGGAATGCAACAGCTGCCTGCGGTAGGATCAAAGCAGGCGAAAGATTGGCGATGCTCTGCACCTTTGGCTTGCGCAGTTCTTGGATATGTTTACGCATACCGAGTGCCATCGTTTGGAGAAAACGACGTTGCGACTCACGCAAGATAACATCGTTGACCAGCGAACTCTTGCCTGCGCCGCTCACGCCCGTTATCGCAGTGATGGCATTGCGTGCGATGTCAACATTGATATGCTTGAGATTGTTCGCAGCCGCGGCGACGATGTTGATTTTAGACATGCTCATTGCACCCTAAATACAGTGGATTTGCTATTGCCTTCACATTCGCTAGTTCATTAGCACACTTATGGGGTATACTGCACAGTCGATATTGGGTGATTGCGAGATTGTGAGGAGATAGAATGCTGGTGCTAATTACAATTTATCTATGTGGGTTGGTAGCTATCGCTGCCGCACTTCATTTTACTCGTCAGGTGATGAAGGTTGAAGTCGTTGGCGAGAAACCACTACGCATCGCTGCTGCCATCGAAGAAGGGGCGATGGCTTTCCTCTCACAAGAATACCGCTATGTTGGCATCTTTGCGCTGTTGTTTGCCTTGCTGATTGCGGTAACTGTGCCACATGGACTTCATACGGCCATCTCTTTTTTGGTCGGGGCATTTATCTCTAGCGTTTGTGCATTTTTAGGGATGAAGATTGCTGTCAAAGGTAATGTGCGCACCGCCATGCAAGCCCAAGTCGGTCTCCATGCTGCGTTCCGTGTTGCTTTACATTCTGGTGCGGTGATGGGTTTTGGTCTGACTGGTTTAGCTGTCTTGGGGCTTGTAACGACGGCACTTATCTTCAACCTCTTTTACGACGATGCCTTACAAGTGATGGAGATCGTATCAGGCTTTGGTCTCGGAGGTTCAACGGTTGCACTATTCGGGCGCGTTGGTGGTGGTATCTACACTAAAGCTGCCGATGTCGGTGCTGACCTCGTTGGCAAGGTGGAGGCGGGCATCCCAGAAGATGACCCGCGCAACCCTGCGGTCATCGCTGATAATGTCGGTGATAATGTCGGCGATATAGCAGGTATGGGTGCTGACCTCTTCGGTTCTTGTGCGGAAGCTACTTGTGCGGCAATGGTAATCGGTGCAAGTGTAGCGGCATTGGCACAAAATTTAAGCACTATCTACTACCCGATATTGATTACCGCTGTTGGTATTCCCGTCTGTCTATTTACACTTCTCATGTTCGCAAAGGTTGCTAAACAAGCGACTAGTGTTGAACCGACTCTAAAAAATCAACTGCTACTGTCAACGATAATTATGTCGGTAGTCGTTACAGTTATTACCAAACTCGTGTTCGTTGAGTTTCCGCTCGGTGATCAAATCGTAACCCCAAATGGAGTGCTCGTCGCACTATTGTCGGGTCTATGGGCGGGACTACTCATCGGTGTCGTTACCGAATACTACACATCACATGCCTACAAACCTGTGCGGGAGGTTGCAGCTTCATCGCAAACAGGGGCAGCGACAAACATCATCTACGGTTTAAGTCTCGGCTACAAGTCAGCGGTGTTACCCGTCGTTGCGACCGCTGTTGCTATTTACTTGGCTTGGACGTTGGCGGGCATGTATGGGGTGGCAATCGCAGCTATCGGCATGATTTCCACGATTGCGATTGGTTTAACCATCGATGCGTATGGGCCTGTTTCTGACAATGCTGGTGGTATCGCTGAAATGTGTGAGCTGGGCGAAGAGGTGCGCAACCGCACGGACACCCTTGATGCGGCTGGCAATACGACAGCTGCGATCGGCAAAGGGTTTGCAATTGGTTCAGCAGTGTTGACGGCATTAGCGCTGTTTGGTGCGTTCCTCACCATTGCCAAAGTCGATGCGCTTGACCTCCTACAGCCCCTTGTCTTTGCAGGGCTGCTGGTTGGGGGAGTGTTGCCGTTTTTGTTTACCGCCCAAACGATGCGTGCAGTTGGGGAAGCGGCGTATGCGATGATTGAAGAGGTGCGACGGCAGTTTCGGCAAGTGCCTGACATTCTCACCGGCAAGGCACAACCAGACTATCGGCGCTGTGTTGGCATTGCGACCCAAGCTGCGATTAAGCTGATGGTTGCACCTGGCTTGTTGGTAATGCTTACCCCGCTCATCTTCGGTTCATTGTTTGGCATGGAAGCATTAGCAGGGTTGTTGGCTGGTTCGTTGGTCAGCGGTTTGGTGTTGGCTATCTCTGCTTCCAATTCAGGTGGTGGCTGGGACAATGCTAAAAAATACATCGAAGCAGGCGCACATGGGGGTAAGGGCACGGATGCACACAAGGCCGCGGTAGTGGGCGACACGGTTGGCGATCCTTTCAAAGACACGTCGGGGCCATCTTTGAACATTTTGATGAAGCTAATGGCGATAACCAGCCTTGTCTTTGCACCTGCACTGATCAAAGCCCATGCGTTTGTGTTGAGCTTGTTGCCGTAAATACGAAGAATGAGGTGGTGCTTTGGGGCTTGCACTAACTCATGAATCCCAAATTGCACCAAAAGCTGGCACACCACGACTTCCTAAAGCATGCACGACCTGCCAAGTAGCTTGTTTATTGGCGATACATATTACCGCTTCGGCTTGAGCTTGCTGGTATGCTTGCCAAACAAGTTTTAACAAGTCAGGCTTGCCTGCCGCACTCGTGTTCCAAAGCCAAGCGGTAGAGTCTTGTCAGACGAAAACCGCTAGGTAAACTGATGCAGTGGTGTTTGTAGACTTTGCATAGTATTTCTCATGGGTGTTGTATAGTTGTTGCGACAGGCACAAGAAGTGCAGCATTGAGGTGGAATAGTTTGCTTTGCTTACTAGTGGTTAGTAGCTTCGTTGTTTGTTTTGCAAGCAAAGCCAAACCCTCTGCTATCCTCCAAATGGAAGCTTGCGCAACCGTTTACTAGCACACACAGTGAAGTAGACCGACCACATATCCATAGTGGGTGTCGCCCAAACTATGACATGCATCAAAATAACCAACTACTCTGTATGTTACATTACTGTTTTTTCTAATAAAATCCGCGATGTCTTTGTATGGTTTTTATATAATTGTTATTGTTAATCTCACAATTAATTAGATTATTTTATGATAAAGATATTGATACATGCGATACTGATTGGAAGTTTGGTCGCCTGCGGTCAAGTGCCCCGCGACGACCACTATGACAGCAAGCGAGTAGTGCGCACGCCAGATAGTGAATACAGCGGCAGAAAATTAATTATCTTGGCTGCCAACAAAAAACCAATCATCTTCGCCAACGCCCAACCAGATGGACAGTATTGCTTCTATGAATCTAACACTTCTGTTGTGCTGAAGGATAAAAAGTTTACTGAAGACAACTGTGAACTGCTTAACACCACGAGCATCGCAAAAAAAGACATTAGTTATGCAATCGCAGACAACTCACGCTGGGCAAACATTATGGCAAACTTTAGTATGATGCCTGCTGCTAGTTCATTGACATGCCTAGCTTCCATGCTGGTGTTAGTTAATTTGAGCACCCCCGTGCGAGCACTACTATGCACAGGCATGCTCGTTTCTATTGGCGGTTTGTTGTATGCAGGATGGAAGTTAACAAAGGAAGAGGTCTCAAAAACGCTACGGATAATATCCAGATACGACTACGCAATGAGTGAAGAGGACTACGACCACCTTCGTAAAACATTTACGGTCTTACAGTCATCTAACTCCACACCATGCCCGCGTCTGCCGCAGGCAAAAAAGGAGTGAATGCATGCAGTATCTATTGACACTCGCTTGGATTTGGCTGTTGGCAAGCGCCTGTGGCACTCCAGTTTCTGATTATCACGTCAAGACAGGTGGCAATCGTGAGCTGATGGGTGATGACTTGATCAGTCGCTATACGGTAAAGATGCGCATACTGTTCAAACCAGACGCTCAAAAGGTTTGGATTGGTGGCTGTAGTGGCACGCTTTTATCACCACAATATGTTTTAACCGCAGCCCACTGCGTTACCCTCAACCCGTGGCGCATCAAGGTAGTAGTCGGCGATACGCATCCGATTAAACTTGATAACGACAAAACCTACACCGAGGTAGCAGAGGTTGAGGCAGCGATATTCCATAAACGCTTTAATTCAGCAAAATTAACATGGAAAATGCTAGCCAAACCTTTGTTCTTTAAGACACGGAAGGCGGTGTTTGATGTCGCAGTGCTGAAGCTACGACGACCGCTAAATCTTCCATACCGTGTGGATTTTACCATCCCGAAGACTACCTTTAGCTTGAAAGGACAAGAAGCTATTGTCG
>JAPPIL010000262.1 GCA_028877195.1 Pseudomonadota bacterium | reverse complement strand
ATCCCCAAAACACCCTACCTTTGCCGACTACAAACTAAAACTAAAGCCAAAAAAACGCCGAACCCCAAGCGGAGCAAGAAACGGCGAGCTTGGGCTACGCCCAATGACTCATTTGTTTTTGGGAAGAAGCATACAACAAGCAAATTAGGACATACAGATATCCTCCCAAACCCACCTTCTAGACTATGAGTGGTTCATTCACCTTTGCTTGGCTTTCGAGCGAAGTGCAGGTGTCTGGCGTTTTCCATAGTTCTTCTCTCCAATTCAAAACCACTGCTATTGCTGGTTTTCAAACTAAAACTAAAGCCAAAAAAAACGCCGAACATAAGTTCAAAGGAGCATGTCTGGCATAGTTAACGTCAAGTTAACAGATTGCCAAATGCTGTGTTTGAAGGTCATTAGCGCGGCGGTCAGGCATTTCTAAACCACATGAAATGTCATCATACACTGATTGCGGCGCTAGAAGTGGGAGCGGCAGCAATGGCTGTCGCCACCGCTTTAGGAGGCGATGTGAGCAAGATAAGAGCTTTCTGTAAGCATAAGTGGGTGAAGAAGGTGTTGTCATACACGATTGCCATCGCTGTAGGTGCATTGGCTTTGAGTTGGATGCAGTCGGTAGCCAAGCAAGGTGCATATGCGGAAATCAAAGCAACGCAAGTAGATATGGATTGTTTCAAAACATTCAAAAAACAACGGGGAGATGAAGTATGAAAAGGTTTACCACAAAGAGCGCCGCGGGGTTCTCGTTGCTAGAGTTGATGGTGGTGGTTGCCATTATCGGCGTGTTGGCGACAGTAGCTGTGCCTAGATTTAACATCTTTAGAGCACGTGCTCGACAAGGTGAAGCCAAATCAAATCTCGGCGTTATCTTCACACTGCAAGAGGCATTCAAGATTGATAAGGAGCTTTATTTCAATGGTGATAGTGGACACTGGGGCGGTGCTGATATGAAAGATATCAGTTCTTCGGTGGGCTATAGGGGCAGTGCCACCTCTGCAACAGATGAAAGCAAGAATATCTGTGAAGCTAATAAACTGGGTTTTCGTTTGGCTAACTGTGCTGCGGCAAGGTATCAATATTGGATTAGTGCAGCTAGTGAGCAGGGATATTTAGCGGTCGCTCAAGGGGTGTCTGATGAACACAAGAGGATATTCCCTGGATGTCCAGGGGCAACAGCAGAAAACACACAAGTCAATACAAGCAAAAGCGGCAAGAAAATGTGTGCTCTTGGTTCGTGTAGCATCGCTACACACACAACAAGTGCGGCCTGCACTGGAGCTTCACCGGCAGGAACATGGACGGGGTTTGTTAACCCTACACTTCATAGCGGTAATGGCGATGGCTTTTGCCTAGATCATGCAAGAACAGTGGATAACTTTATGGATATTGTCGGTGCTGCTGATTGCGTCAACTAACCGAGTAGCCTGTGCTACTACCTATCTGTCTTGCGGACTAAACAGGTCTTGGCACAGACAATAGTATGAGGGTAAACTCCGATATTTGCCCTCATACATATGAGTCGTAAGACATATGTGGGTATTATCAGAATCAGGAAAAATTATTTTCGCTTCGAGCGCTCGTGAGAACGAAAAAATTTGTTCCTGATTCAAACCAGCATATGTCTTAAGACGATAGGGAGAGAGGTGCGGAGAGAGGGAACGTCTCTCCGCATAATAAAAAGAGACGTTAGTTATGCAACAAAGCCAGACTTCCCGCCGCTAATGAAGAATATCCTCATCACGAACAAGGGCTGTGCGTGGCTCAACAGCTATGCCGTCATCAGTTGTTTCTATTAGCAACTCATGAAATGTCCGATCGCTTAAGTCAGTGTAGTTGCCGACAAAACGAGCGATTGCCACCCGCCCATCAAGAATATCGGGCGCTTGAACACGAGCGACAGCACCGATATAGCTGCCATTGTCATGCTGTGCTTTGATGCCAGTTATGTTTGAGAACGCTGTCTCCCCTATCAAGGCACTGAATTGCCCGACACCTTGACCATCTGTGGCGACGACATCGCTAAACTTTGCCTTAAATTCAGCGTTAGCGAATGAACCATCTAAACGGTGAATGTCAGGGATGACGATCTGCTTAACCTTGCCTGTAAAATGCCACACCTGCCCGTGATAAACATAGGTGTAATGCATTCGTTGCCCAACAAGTTCAGATAATCGCCGCTGTAAGACACGACCAGCAGGGGATTTATTGAGCTTGCTCGCCATTGCCACCAGCGGTGTCGCTGCCTGCAAAGAAGCAAAAGAGCCAAACAAGCTAAAAAATAATCCCAAGATTATCGTTAAACAAAAACCGCGCATGTCATCCCCTTTAGTTAGTATCCATTCATCAATCCATCAGCCACCTGCTACCGCTATACGATGCAGGTCTGTTTCTTTAAGCATCAGTAGTGTTGGCTCAATAGCTATCTCCTTTTGTTTGCCATCTTGCTGACGGCTTCGCACTGATTCAAACAGCGTGTAGCAGTAAGAGTCTTGGCCTTGACAATACTTGGCAATCACGCGGCCAGTCGCACCCATGATGCTATCGTCGTCGTATAAAATCCTTATCAAACCCGTGTCGCGTAAGCCTGCGCTTTGACCGACATGAAAGCTTGGGTAACGTGCGTTTCTGTCATTGCCTGCGATGTTGACACTGCCGATAGACACGATTTGTCTTCCTTTTTGAGTCTCGCCATCAATGCTGACATCGGTAAAGACAGCCTCGACGCTGCCGCCATCGGGCCACGGACTCTTTGGGATAAGCACATGATGCAACTTGCCTGTAGCTTCAACCCACTTCCCGTCTTGTGCAACCGTAAATGCGAAACGCTCGCCAATATACTGCTCAAACATACGTTGCACCATGCGACCAGCGGTAGAATTTTTGAGTTTGTCCGACATCACGATTGGCAGCGACGAAGCATGCAGCAAACCACTACTAGCACCGATAACCACAATGGCAAGACCAGCCAACAAAGCAATACAACTGTTTCTCAATGAACTCATAGACATCTTCCACTCCTACAATAAAAAATCACCAACTTGTAATAAAAAAAACACAAAATCAAATAAAATTTTAATTGCCTTGAATCATTGGAGTAGAAAAAATAAACTTATCGGCTAGACAGTTAACTTCTATGGTCAGCTCTAGGGTAATTATATGGGTATGCTAATGCCAAGCGTAACAAGCGCAACGACAAGCAGCATCGGAAAACTTGCCAATATCGTGATTATATTGATGTTCATGGTGTCTGCTTTCCAGTTGCGAGCAGACGGCAGAATTGCATTGAAGCAAATTCTGCTGCGCAGTGCTTTCAACACTGAATTTGTCGCAAGTCTCAAAGAGTTAGGTGAGATTATCTCAATCAATCATCGCTTTGCTGATGGTAGCACTCTTCTTCATCTTGCTGCTCGTCATGGCGAAGACTTTGTCGTTGAACACCTGCTGCAGAGAGGAGCAAGCCACTCGCTAACAGATGACAGGGGCAAAACTGCCTACGATGATGCGGTCAGGTTGGCACAAACTCGTAGTGCTGCGCTGCTGTTGAGCAAGATGAAGGGAGTAAACGGACTTGATACTTGGGGAAGAAGCCCTATCAATCTCGCAACAAGAGATACAGGCGATGAAGATAAACTGTTGACAAACGGCTACCTAATCGCAACCAAGCTGATGCTTAACGGTGGTGATGCAGGTTTAGGCAAGGTTGAGGACGGTGAGTTGCGCTACTTGCGGAGTCTCACCCATGCCAGCGACGAGACTTTGCGGGCTGCATTGCTAACCAATGCAAACATCATCGCCTACTTCACTGCTGCTGAAGACCTTGACAATTTGCGACGAGCGTTGCGGTTGCTTCCTGAAAACTTTGACAGTCAACCGCTTCGCGACCGTGCTCTGATAATTTCTGCCTCGCATCAAGATACAGCCGCGTTTGATTTGTTAATCGCACACGGCGCAGATACCAGTGTTCAAGACAATGAGTTTGGTCTGACTCCGTTGATGGTGGCGATCAATAATCACAATGGTCAGATAGTAGATGCGTTGCTGCTAAAATATAAGGTTGACCCTAACATTCAAGACCAGTTTGGCAATACCGCCCTGCACCATGCCTGCACGGACAACAGATGCATATCTTTTGTGCGAACACTGCTTGCTGTCCAAGCAGATCCGCTGCTTGTCAATAACAGAAGGGTAGCGCCACTTGTGCTGGCTGTAATGGCAAGTAAGCATGCGACAGCAGACGTGATTTTGGCCGCGATGCCTGATTTGAAAATCTTGAAGAAAAAAGTCATTCACTATGATGGCACGAAAGTTTCAGGGGTGAATATTATTCTCAATGCCATCGAGACTTCGGGGGATTTTCAACGTGTGTTTGCCGATGTTGCTGATGAACTAGAATATCTGCGCAGCAATGCGTTCATCCGCCTGTTCCAAAGAAAAGACCCACCCACAAGCAATGGTCGTATGCTCCTGTCAAGCGAATGATTCCAGCTTGATATTTGCTAGTGCGACACCTTGCCCGATAAGATAATCGCTAACAGTTTGCATGAACGCTTCAGGCCCGCAAAGCATGAAGGTAATCGCCTTTGATTGCGGGATAACCTGCGCAAGCAATTCGGCGTTGACCCGTCCCTGCATAAAGTCTGGGTGTGTCTCGCCTGTGAGGGTGGCATGGAGATTGAAGCGTGGTTGGCGAGCGAATTGGGTCAGCTCTTGCCAACCGATAAGGTCTTGGGTGCTGCGATACGACACCAACAAACTCATAACTTGCGGAGAACTGGCATGCGACAACATAAGCTGACGGCTGATGCTTAAGAACGGCGTGATGCCACTGCCAGCGGCAATCATGTAGAGGTGCTGTTGGTCGGTTTCAGGGTCGTAGCAAAATTTCCCCAATGCGCCTCTTGCCCGCAACACCGAACCGACTTGGAGATTGTCATATACCCAGTTGCTAACTTTGCCGCCTGTGGTCTTCTTGACGGTGATGCTCACATGGTCGGCTTGGCACGGTGAGCTTGAGATAGTGTAGGAACGTGCGAGTGGTTTGCCATTAAAATTATCAAACCTAAAAGTAAGGTATTGCCCCGCATGATAATCAAATTGTCGTCCTCCTGCCTCTGCGTCAACAAAAGAAAAAGTTTTGGTGTCGTGCGTGTCTGCAGTTATACTTACAACTCGCAAAGGCATCCAGCCACGCTTTATTCGGTTTGGTCTTGGTAAGGCGATAACTTCCTCCCGTTGCCGCAAGTGATTCATTAAGGTCAACAGAATGTTCGGGGTCAAGTTGAAAACGATTTATACCATAAGTTATCATTAGTGTAGACGGAAATGAATAAGCTTGCGTGAGGTTATCTTGAAATTACTGTCGTGTTTAGTGTTGTTGCCATTGTATATGTTGAATTCTGCCCAGGCACGGGAGCTGGCACAGGAGTTAGCAAGTAGCAGCGAAACTCATCAGGGCAGCGATAGCACTGAAGATGGTAGTGAAGAGCAAGAGGATGATGACCGCGAGGCAAGAACTTGGAAAACCGATGGGGTTGATTTGATTATCAATACCTTTAGGTTTGAGTCGAGCTTGTATGAGGCATCTGAGCCAGGCCGACGGGAGCGGCATGATAATAGCTTTATGTCGGTTAGCAGTATCGGTATCCGTGGCTATCATGGGCGCAAGAGCTTTGGGTTTAGCATTGGGATGCCATTTGCTTCTGGTGTGTTACAAGTGCCAGAGAGCGGGGCGTTTCATCTCGGTTATCAGTTGGATAACAACTGGCAAATCGGGTTGTTAGCGTTTATTGACTTTAGTAGCAAATCATATCGTGAAGACAATAGTTCTTCTTTTGATGCTGATGAGGATGAAAACCATTATTCAGACGCAGTGCTAGATTACGGCGCTTCTAACATGTCTACGGCTTTAGGTGGTTGGATAGACTGGCGGGTGCTTGAACACTGGCATCTACAGTTTGCTTTGTATCACGTGCGTTCGGTGGTCAGGTCATCGGTTGGGCGGTCGTATAATTCAGGGCATTACCAAGGCGATACCGAAGAGTCTGACTCTGGTGTTGAGTATACAAGGCTTAATTTGTCCATCGCTCGCCACTTCAAACTTTCACCAAAGGTTGAGTTTGCTCCCAAGATACTGGTGGGCATCAATAGCTTCTACGATCGCGACTACCGTTATCGGGATAACAACGGCGATGTTATGGATTTAAACTTTGAAAATAGCAACGGCTTCTATTTTTCCGTAACTCTTGGAAGCTTCATATACCATATATAGGTGAAGAGACATCGCATTCTATGACTATAGAGTGTCGGGGAAAGCGGCTTTGTTGCATAACTAACATCTCTCCTTTTTAGTATGCGGAGGGCTTTCCCC
>JAPPIL010000245.1 GCA_028877195.1 Pseudomonadota bacterium | reverse complement strand
TGCACGGAGCAAGATGGAAGAGGGGGGAGGTGCGGAGGGGGGAAAGCCCTCCGCAGACTAAATAAGGAGAGATGTTAGTTATGCAACAAAGCCGGTTTCCCTAGCTCGACGCAAGCCTCCAACAAAACTATAGCTTTTTGACCACAGTATCGCTTTTTAGATTGATCAAGTCGTTGCGATAAGCCTTAACGAAAGCGGCTAAAATCTCTGGGTCATAGATGTCTTTGCTTTGAGCAAGCTTTGCCACCGCATCTTTAGGGTGCATAAAGCCCGAATACGATCGGCCTGATATCATCGCATCAAAGCTATCCGCTACCGCAATGATGCGAGCAAAGAAAGGGATGCTCTCGCCCTCCAATCCATCTGGGTAGCCAGTGCCATCCCAACGTTCATGGTGATACATGATGCCTGAAACAAAAGACTTCGCATTTGGTAAATGACTGACAATATCAGCTCCCAGCACAGGGTGAAGTTTCATCTCCTCGTATTCATCATGGTCAAGCATACCGCCCTTTTTCAAAATACTATCAGGTATCCCCACTTTGCCAACATCGTGGCATAAGGCACTAGCCTTGAGGTTGTGGGTAGTGTCATCATCAAGCCCAAGTGTCGCCGCAATGCCCGCAACATAATTGCTGACCCGTTGTGAATGCCCCATAGTGTAGGTATCCTTTTCTTCAATTATCTTGGCAATGCTATTCACCATGCTGATACTCCAGCGTTGCATCGCATTACGGCGAGACAACATCTCAATATGTGAGACTATCCGCTGTAGCAATAACTGTATCGTTGCCAGCATTGTAAGGTCTTGCCTAGTGTGAAACTGTAGCTGCAGCATGGCAATTGGAACTTTGGCAAACAACAGCACAGGCAAAATTACTACCTGCATATTTTTATTGCTGGCAAGTATCGCACACCGTCGGCTGATTACCTGCACCAAAGCTTTGCTGCTGCGAGCATGGTTGCCACGCCAATACCTTTGGGCTGCAACCACCAACTGTTGATGCTCCTCGTCCCACAAAGAAAAAGTCGCCCCTGCGCAGTTGGGCATCTGTTTCTTGGCATAAATGATTATCTTACTCGCCAGCAGGTCAATGCTGTAAATCCTCGTCATTTTCAAACACAGTGCCTGCATCGCACGTTCATCAATGCTTGCCTCACCCTTGCTACACAATTGCTGGACAGAGATGCGTGTGTAGTGCTCAAACCTTACCTCTTTCCCCTCCAACAACTGACTGGCAATGCTCTGCTCAATACTGACGGTGCAAAAGAATGTTAGCCTAGTCTTGCCGATGGTGAGAATATCGTTATTCTTGAGCACTGTGTTGCTGATGCGTTTACCGTTGAGAAGTGTGCCGTTCTTTGAATTTAGGTCATGAACTATGTGGGTGGACAGGCGCTTTTTTATCTTCAAATGAAAGCGGGATGCTTCATCATCGTCTATCGCAATGCTGTTAGCGGGGTCGCGACCAATTAAAATTGGAAAAGAGTCTAGCTGCAACCTTGCTGTTTTAGAACCGCACTCAACGATAATGTATGACAACTCTTGCCCCATTCATGTTGTAAATTCCATATCATTATGTCGGTCGCCCAACCCTCAAATACTAGGGCATGGCGCTGAAAAAATAACACTTTGAATCAACGCTATAATTTGTCTATTTTTGTTAAAGTCAGGTAAAAACAGGCAATTACATCCGATCGCAAAGTAAAGTCTCGTCATCAATCGCCGATCACACTTGGCGAATAATAAGTATGTAGCCATGGGGGTTCACTAAAATGATAGGGCAGGGAAACACGCAGCACGACGATTTTGAATCTGAAAATTTAGAGACAAATGAGGTCGGCATCGGTGCTACGGATGCAGGGACGAGCTTTGTCTCCAGTATCTTTAGTGAGGGGATGTTCGCTGACCCAACCAAGAGACGTTATCTTATCTTTGGTGGTATTGGTGCAGCGATATTGATTGTGTTTGGTGCCGCATACTATTTTCTCGGCAGTAGCGAGCCTGAATCGTTGCCAATTGTAGATACTCCACCTGTTGAGCAAGCGCCACCTGAAGCACCACCTCCAGCTGAAGGCATGCCACCAGAAGCAGGTTCTGAAATGGCGGAGGGAGTTCCTGTGCCAGAAGAGCTACCGCCACCTGAAGAAGTGGCTATGCCACAAGATATGCTTATGAATGCCCAAATGATGGAGGGTGCGGTTAGTATCATTAGTCCAACGAGCGGGCAATCTCGCGACTATGATCAAACGATGGGGGCGGCAAACTTTAGTTGGGATGGGAATGCGACTTACATAGTGTTTGCTCGCAACAGTGCTTTCCAGAATCCTTACTTGCGCTTGAATGTTGCTGGCAGGAATAGCTTTGATTTCCAGCATCCCTTTCCAGGTCGATGGTTCTGGCGACTAGAAGATGCAGACACCAACCCTATTAGTGAAGCTGCTAGTTTTACAGTGGCACAGGCGATGCGCCGCAATGTTGCGTTATCTGAACCGACAGACGGTGGCAGCTTAAGCAGTGGCAGCACGGTTGCTTGGAGTGGTGATGAGAAGGTTGCTTACTATCGCCTTGAGTTAACGACAGGCAATTTTGCGATGCCAACTTATCGTTTCTCAACGGTTAACACTTCGATGCAGTTGGCTGATGTTGCGGCAGGGTCGTATCAGCTACGGGTCGGGGCGTTTTCGGAAGTTACAGGACGATGGGAATACGTTGAGCCAATCAGTGTTACTGTCCAGTAGTGCCGTCGTCTGCAAAGGGAGATTTGCGCAGGGATATTCTTGCGCAGCGTGCTTCTTTGAGCACTGAAGTAATAGCAGACAGCAGTCGTTTGATTTGTGCTAGCGTTCATGAACAGTGGCGAGCGCTGTTTGCGGATGTTAGGCAAGTGTTTTTATTCCATCCTGTAGCGAAAGAACCAGACCTGCGCAACTTGGTAGCTTTTTTCCGCACGCAGGGTATCGTTGTCGCCCTGCCTGTCGTGCATGGTCGTGCGATGCACTTCAAAACTTGGGAAGCGGATGACCAGCTAGGCAGCAACTCTTTCAACATCAAAGAACCCAGCAATGGCAAGGTCTGCACTGTTGACCAACAAACACTAGTCTTTACTCCCTGTTTAGCGCTTGATTTGTCGGGGCATCGACTTGGGTTTGGGCGCGGCTACTATGACCGTTTTCTCGCAGCCCACAATGTTATCAGTATCGGTGTATGCTTACAGCTTTTCTTGTATAAGTCTTTGCCGCGTGAAGAGCATGACTGCCCTGTCAGTTATTTACTGACCGAGGATGGCATAAAACCATCCTCACGTGCATGACTATTGATAGTGATCAACTGGCTGTGGCTGTATCGCGCAGTTCACGGCGCAGTATCTTGCCAACATTGGTCTTGGGAAGTTCGCTGCGGAATTCTACATACTTCGGTAGCTTGTAACGAGTTAACGACTTGCTACAAAACTCAATCACTTGCTGCTCGGTGAGCGACGCACTACGCTTAACAACGAATAACTTCACCGCCTCACCTGATTTTTCATCGGGCACGCCTATGGCAGCGACCTCAAGCACTTCAGGGTGTTTAGCAACTTCTTCTTCAATCTGATTTGGGTAAACGTTGAACCCAGAAACAAGTATCATATCCTTCTTGCGATCGACGAGCTTGATATACCCATCTGGTTGCATGACTGCTATATCACCAGTTTTTAACCAACCAGCCGAGATAACCTTGTCGGTTTCATCCTGACGTTGCCAATAACCCTGCATGACCTGCGGCCCTTTGACCCACAACTCACCTTCTTGCCCAATCTCCAATGCCGCACCACTCTCATCTCGAATGGACACATCAGTGCTTGAAATCGGCAAACCGATAGAACCATTGAACTCTTTGATCGTCAGAGGGTTGATGCACACTGCTGGTGAAGTTTCCGTCAAACCATAAGCTTCCACCAAAGCGCAGTTAGTTACTTGCTGCCACTTGTCGGCGACAGCCTTCTGCACCGCCATACCACCACCTAACGATACTTTGAGTTTGGAGAAGTCAACGTTGCTAAATTCATGGTTGTTCAACAACCCGTTAAACAAAGTATTAACGCCCGTGATAACCGTGAAACGCAGATATTTTATTTCCTTGATAAAGTTAGGTATATCACGCGGGTTGGTAATCAAGTAGTTGTGTCCACCTATTGAACCAAATATCAAGCAATTCGCGGTCAAAGAAAATATATGATACAAGGGCAACGGCGTAACGACCAGCTCACCACCTTCAGTCAACGAAGAGGAAATCCATTCCTTTGCCTGCTCAACATTAGCAAGGATATTGCGATGCAAAAGCACCGCACCCTTAGAAACACCGGTCGTGCCACCCGTATACTGTAAAAATGCGATGTCGTCGCCCTTAAGGGTAGGACGAGAAAACCCACCTGCATCCCATGACCACAAGGCCTTGCGAAAACTCACACTGCTCGGCAAACTAAAGCTCTTCACCATTTTTTTAATATACTTGACGACAAAGTTGACAATCCAACGTTTAGGCGCAGGCAACATGTCTCCGACTTCGGTGATAATGACATTCTCAATCCCAGTGTTCGCCGCCTGTAATGTATGAGCGAAATTTGCCAGCACCACGATAGCCTTGCTACCAGAATCTTTAAGCTGATGTGCCAACTCTTTAGCAGTATACAGCGGGTTGACATTAACCACCGTCATACCCGCCCGCAATGCACCGTAGATGCATATCGGATACTGTAGCAAGTTGGGCATCATGATCGCGACTCGATCGCCTTTTTTTAGCTTCGCCGTTTTCAGCAAGTAGTTGGCAAATTGTTTGGACAACTGGTCAAGTTCAGCATAGGTAAGGGTTTTGCCCATATTCGTAAAAGCACTCTTGTCGCCATACTTGGCAAATATCTCCTCAAACAAGTCAGGCAATGTCTTGTTCGGATCAACCTTAACATCAGCACGCACACCTTTAGGATAATGCTTTAACCAAACCTTTTCAGTAGACTGATTACTAGAATTTTCAGACTTTCCCATAAGGGCATCTCCTTAAACTTGTAGAAGAATGAGAATGCCAAGCATATACAGCATTGGTAAAAGATTTGCGAGCCTTATTTAAAGTTATTGGGTTATTCGATTACTGCGTTTATCCAGTTTGACATCCCCCCATTTTATAGTTCAGTTACGCGACCAGATTCAAAACGCTGCTTGCTTTGAGAAGAAGGGGTATGCGATAAGTTTGCCTGAAAAAAATTAAGCGGCTTTAATCTGTTGAGCAAGATATACGAATTGAATCGCAAGCAGGAGAGCATCAAGCAAAAACAAACTGAACATCAGTTTGCGGAGAGCAACCAGCACTTCATTGAACGCTTTAACCGTGTTATCGCCCACTGACTTCCTCTTGACTCAGATGTGCCGAGCAAGTGGGTCAGGAAAGACTATGATGGCATACTACTGCTTGCTGTTATGTGGTTGCTGCACTGTTTGGCATGGCAAGGCAAATTGTGAAAATGATGCGAGCAAAATGGCGGTATACTCTAATACATATCAACGCGAACTGCTTACAGGCGACTCAATCGCCCATTCAGGGGGCCTTGCAATTTTAGGATTATCCCTAACTAGCAGAGGCAAGCGACATTCTATCAATAGACTCACATCGATTACATGTGCAGTAGCAGCGTAAAGCTTCAAGTCTTCTGCTACCCTGCCCTGGTTGGGAGAAAAAACTCTTACCTGTTTGTTTAGTTTGGTTTTGGCAAACTCAAGCGGTGTTTTAAAGTCACTGTCATTAGAAATCAAAACAACACAATCAAAATCTCTGGTATGGCAATCATGCACAATATGCGTAGCAATGTTCACATCAGTCTGTTTTTCAGTTCTTTTGCCTTTATCAATACGGTAAGTACCCTCTATGATCTCTACCTGTCGAAACCTCAGTGCCTCCCAGTACTTTTGCTGTCGGCTTATTTTCTTATCATCATCAACTATAGCGGTGAAATACTTTACAGCTTCAATCACATAACTTTTCGGAAGTATCCGCCTTACCACCTCACCTAAATCTAACCATTTGTCTGCTGGTATGTGGGACTTTGCTCTAGGATTCTTAAAAAATCCATAATACAGATTAAATCCATCAATATAGCAGATCGCTTTCTTGTTTCTTTTTAGTTTAATTTTTAATGGATTCCTTAATTGTCAACGGGGGTTACTTGATGCAATCATCAAGCCAGCCCCCGTTCCCACGCATCGAAGCACGCGGGGTGATACCTTATTATCGCCCAAAATAACAATTTTGTGACTATAAATCACTAACTCTTTATTTTGTTCAGAAAATAACTGTTTTCTGAACGCTACCTCACCATTTTATAGTTCAGTTACGCGACCAGATTCAAAACGCTGCTTGCTTTGAGAAGAAGGGGTATGCGATAAGTTT
>JAPPIL010000135.1 GCA_028877195.1 Pseudomonadota bacterium | reverse complement strand
CCATTTTCTCACTTGCACGGCGGTCATACATATGAGTCGTAAGACATATGTTGGTCTCATCAGAGTCGGAAAAAAATATTTATGAGGCGAACTCAATCGAAATGAGGCAAAGACCAAGCTTGCTTGGTCTTTCCGAATGAGTGCAGAGTCTGACGTGCGTAGCACGTCTAATGTCGTGAGCGAATAAAATTTTGTTTCCGACTCAAACCAGCATATGTCTTTATGAGGAACGTGCCAAAAGGCACGTTCAAAGGGGGGCTAAACGTGCCTTTTGGCACGTTTCGTGGAGGGGGGAAAGCCCTCCGCAAGAAAAAAAAAGGAGAGATGTTAGTTATGCAACAAAGCCGCGTGCACTCGCTCCCGAAGATGGGGGTTTTCTCCTAGAGAACCTCAACGTCTATTATGTGAATGCCGATAATACGATCGTGGAAGGTGATTTCAATCGTGTTGATCGTGAGAGATGGCCTGATTTAGCTCAACAAGAAAGGATAGGAAAGATGTTAGAAACACAAAGCAATAGAGCTGAAAAACTCGGATTCGAGAGGGGAAAACTCGAAATGAAAAAAATGCTGGAAACACAAAGCAATAGAGCTGAAAAACTCGGATTCGAGAGGGGAAAACTCGAAATGGTTGAGCGTCTTCTACTTGAGGGTGTTGGGGAGCAGATTATATGCAAAGTAGCCCAACTCTCACAGCAGGAGTTGGCGCAAATCAAACGTTCTCTCGATTAAGTTGAACTAGAAAACAAAAAGAAATACTCAACAACCTATAGCATTTTGAACATCACCCTGCGGTTAGCTATAATGTCAGCATGAGCCAGCAGAACGACATCAAGATAAACTACGACAGCATCGCACTTGAGGCCTTGTCCGCTGGCATAGGGCTTGGCAAGGTTATCCCCAAAAAATTATCAGCAACCACCGACACTGACAAAAAACTCATCGAAGAACCTCCCCCTGTGGGTGTGCCGCTCCACGAAGAGACACCTGCTGCTAGGCCATCGCCGCCACAATTTCAAGCTCTACGCACCGTCGCCGCCTTTGGTATCGACGTGCTGATAGTGTGTGCCTCACTGATGGCTGCCGCTGTCGCTGCCTCCTACTCGATGCTCAACAAAATACCCAACGCAACAGAACTGATTGCCGCACTACTACAACGCTTCTCACCTTTGCAAATCACCATCGCGGTATCCTCACTCTTGCTGGCTTATTTTTTACTGTTCAAGTTCCTCGCGGGCGCAACACTCGGTAGCATTGTTGTCAAACAAAAATAATCATCGCTCCTGTTAGGTTGATAAAAATATTTGGCAAAGCTACAATCATGGTAAGATATACTCGCAGGGACACACAGGAGGGGCAATGAGTCTCGCTAGTGCGGGGAAATTCCCAGAATCAGCACACTTGTTCAAGTTTTGTCATCGGGTTCTTACACAAAAGCGCGGCAAGCGCGTCAACGACCAAGATGTAGGTTCTATCCTCAACTTCAACCCATCGGACTGCAGCCACTGGAAGCGAGGCAAAAAGAACGTACGTTCTGTCTTTGCTCTAGAGAAACTAGCAACCGAACTAAACATCGAGGTAGCACTTATCTACGATATTATCAGCGGTGCGGTAGACATCGACGAGGCCTACTACGAACATCAACAGGCGATCGAATTTCGCCGCGTGTTAGCCGCTGCACGCCAAGAAGATCCGGGATTGCTCAACGATGTGCAGCAGCGTTGCGAGCAATTTATCTCGGAGTTGCATCAGCGTTGCGAATATGTCGTGCCGCCTCTGTATTTACCAGAGGTCATGCTGTTTTTCCCCTCTATTAGCACGCAAGCAGTTGATATGGTTGACAAACTATCGCGTATTTTGCGAGTCAAGTCTAGCCAGTACTGCATTCAGTTTCGGAGTGGCGATATCCGCCCTCAAACACGTATGAGTGTTATAGCAGAGCTGGCGCGCATACTTCTTCAGGGTGAGCGCAGCAAGTACCCACAGCTTGGTGAATTGAACGAAGCACTGCTAAAGTTTGAGCAACATCTTTTCATCGCTGAAATGCTCGCACCTAAAGCCATGCTCAAGAGGGAAATGCAGAACGTCGATGCACGCAAGAACCTCATATCGGGGTTAGCCGCCCAGTTCTGGGTGCCGCGTATGTTGATCAGTTATCAGATGCAGAGCATCCTACGTAGCCACCTTGCCGAGGCTGTATTGTCGCAGGGAGATCAGCAACAACCTGCATCTTTTTCGGAAGGTGCACGCGTTTGAATTGCTTGGCATCCCGTAATACACATGCCTTGCTGGTTGTATTGCGATGTATGGCTCTTGTCTTTCTGTTATCGGCTTGCGTTACCAAAGGCCGCCCCTTCCCTTCGGACTTGAGTTGGATTACCAAAGAAGTTACCAAGAAGGATGATGTTCTCCTGCTTTTGGGACGACCATTCATGGTTGGCAGTGCGGGTGGCATCATGACTTGGAGTTATGGTCGCTACAATTACCATCTGATTGGGCGTGATTATGTCAAAGAACTTAAAATATACTGGAACGACGATAACACGGTGCGCGATTTTTCTTTCCAGTCTAGTTTTCCGTCCGATATGCAGAGGGCTGGCGTTGGCGAAGGAAAGGGCAAAAACAAACAAACTCGCCAGCAACATCTGATTGACAAGACACTTGAATCCGTGATTGAGGAAATAACCGTCGAGCCACATCTTGAGAGCAGCGACGATGAATTTACTACAGATGAACCAGCCCTGTCAGACGACTCTACCAACCAGCAAGAATAGGCAATGCTAGCACTTCTGATAACGATCAAGAACACTTTCTTGCGTGTTTGCCGCTGGACTCTGCTAGCAAGTGTCTTTGTCGCCGCCATGTGTCTGGGATTGGCTTTGAACGTTGCCGTGCAGGTATTTATTGGCGATACCACTGAACTCAAAAAAACCACTATCCTCGCCAAGATGAATGAAGAGACGAGCATTTACTTTGCTGACGGTGAGAACCGTATTGGCAGTTTGTTTGAGGGGCTGCATCGCATGTATGTGCCAATTGATCAAGTGCCAGCCCATGTTATCAATGCGATCATCGCTTCCGAAGATAAAAAATTTTACCACCACTATGGCATTGACATCCTTGCTATCGGCAAAGCTTTCATCGACGGCTTGTATAACCGTGAATTTCGGCGTGGCGGCTCAACGCTTACGCAACAGACGGTCAAGAACATTCTTGGACATTGGGAAAAATCCTTTGCTCGCAAGTATCGTGAAGTTATCGCCGCTCTACAGCTAGAGCGTATGTATAACAAGCAGCAAATCATGGAGTATTACCTCAACCAATTCCACGTGGCAGCAAATGGCAACGGTATCGGTATCGCAGCCCAGTATTACTTCAACAAGCAAGTGCCAGAACTGACGTTAGTTGAAGCTGCATTCATCGCTGGTTCGGTCAAGGGGCCGAGTAAATACAATCCGTTCATCAAATACACCAAAGAGGCAAGACAACGCTCGCGCCAGCATGCCTACGCGCGCAAGAACTACGTATTGGGGCGCATGTATCAGCAAGGTTTGATTACTACTGATGAATATGAGTTAGCACGGCAGGAGCAAATACCTTATCGGCGCGGCAAATTTCGCAGTAGTAAGGTTTCACTCGTCACCACGATCAAAAAAGAACTCGATCGGCGTGAAGTGTTGGACAAACTTAATATCAGCAATGTCAATCAATTAAACCGCGCAGGTCTCAAGGTTATCACTACCCTTGACCAGGATTTACAAAATCGCGCCCAGATTGCGATGCGCCGCAATCTCTCACGTTTAGAGACTATTCTACAGGGGTTTCAGCCTGAAGCCGCAGAAAACTTCAGACCTCTTCGCCGCCTTGAAGTTGAACGGTTTTATTATGGCAAGGTGATTGAAATCATTACCACCAAAGACCAAGAGGCCATCAAGCTTGATTTTGGGTTAGCAACAGGCACAATCCCACGTGCATCGCTGGTGCGTTATGCGAAACTGTTAAACTTACCTATCGGTCATGACAAGGGTTATCGCCACCTCATGCATGAGATGCTGACAACCTTGAAGATAGGTGATGTCTTGTTCGTCGAAGTAAGCGACTATGATGCGCAGCAGCACCTTGCTGTCGTGGAACTACATAAGTCGCCGTCGATCAATGGCGGTTTAATCGCATTGGATAAAGGCAATGTGCGGGCGGTAATCTCTGGTTTCAATCCAATCGGTTTCAATCGGGCGCTGGCGGCAAAACGACCGCCAGGCTCGGTATTCAAGTCGGTCGTGTATTATGCTGCCCTGCAGTTAGGCTGGTCGATCCTCGATCAACTAGACAATGAGCGGCAGATCTTCCCGTATCAGGGTGAATTTTATTTTCCTCGCCCCGATCATCCCAGCCCTTATCGTGATGTTTCGATGCTTTGGGCAGGGATAATGTCGGAAAATATCGCATCGGTAGCATTAGCTTACAATCTTGTCGCCAAACTATCTTATCAACAGTTCCGAGATTTAATGGCGTTCATGAACTTATTGCCCGAAGAGAATGAAGTGCCTCTTAAATACCATCGTCGCATGGCAAGGACTATCGGGGTGCGTTTGAACACCGAAGGTGTGCGTAGGTTTCAACTCAAGAAGGCAGTTCGTGATATTGCCCCCGATTTGGTGTTTTCAGCCCAAATAGAGATGCGGCAAAAGCTTAAAAAAATCTGGTGGGGAGACCACTACAAGGATGGCATCGCCGCACTATTTAGCGAGGAAAACAACGAAAAGTTAAGCGTGCGGGAGAAAAAACGGCGCATCAATATGCTGACCAACAACCTTACTCGCTACAATGAGATGCGCGACTTGTTGGCAAAGGATTGGGATAAAATCGACCAGTTGCTAACAACAGGAGCTAGTAAACGCAAACTCAACAAAGTGCTACAGAAGTTTCGGGTGCTACCATCGAAGGGAGCGAAACCAGGACTTGGTTATTTCCAGCCCCTGTATCTTGAGGAGCTGGTCACACTTGAAACCCCTGTTGAAGAACTCAAATACTACAAAAAACAAGTAGGACGACCGCTCAATTACTTTGATGTCCGCGCTATTTGGCAAGATGCTTCTGCTGGTATCAGCCTTGAAGATGTTAAGTTGGACGGTGTGCTAGACTTGGCGTTGCTGGCAAAAATCAACAAACAAGTCGAATCTAATTACCAAGAAGTGATGAAACAAAGCAGTCCATATGACTTGTATCATTATTATCAGCACCGCGATTTCCGTATCGCTTTAGGCTTGAATTATCTTTCATCTCTGACGAAACGCATGGGAGTTGAATCGACCGTATATCCGATCTTATCTTTCCCATTAGGGACAAACGATGTCTCGGCGGCGGAAGTAGCGATGATGTATCAGACCTTCATCGATGGCAACACGTATCGCTACTACGAAGAGGGTGGCGAAAATCAATTGAACTTCATCAAACGCATTGAAGACCGTTTCGGCAATGTCCTGTATGAGCCTAAACCCACTATCACTCGTATCGCTTCCGAAGAAAGCTCACATCAAATGCGCGAGATATTGGGCAGTGTCGTTACACACGGGACAGGCAGGCGGGCACGCGGTGAGCTGTATCTCACTCTCGCAGATGAGGAGAGTAAAAAACGCAAATATATACGTTTGCCTGCGTTTGGTAAAACAGGCACGACGAATGATTTCACCACCAGTTATTTCGCAGGCTTTTTGCCTTATCCAGTAAAAAAACATGCGCCACTTGACCCTTCTAACAGCTATGTAATTGCTGCCTACACTGGCTATGATTTGAACCAGCGCATGCAGCGTGGTCGGATACGTGTCTATGGTGGGGTCGGAGCATTGCCTGTATGGACAGACTTTGCAAAATCAATTCTCAAAACTAAAAACTACATCGACTATTTGGATAAATTGAATCTAGAGACGTTAGCGAAGCGAGAATGGGGACTTGTCTACGACAAGAGTCTTGATGTGGTGCAGGTGGACTTACCGCGCGGCTTGATATTGCGCAAGGCACGCAAGGGTGATGCAACCGCCTATGCAATGACTAACATCGCCCGCACGGGTGAGGAGTATCACAGCGAGTTTGCGTTAGACGGTAGTGTCAAGGCTTTGATCCGCATCCCCAAATGGGCAAACAATCGCACTTGGGAAGCACGAGCTTTCAACCCCTTCAAGCGTCTTGCAAAAGAGAACAGCATAACACAGTAGTTGCATTGCTTGAGCTTTAGCATAGGTGGTTAGCAACACCTCCCTCTGCTACGCTCGCTTTTTTCGCTCTGATTCTGTGTATTTTGGTGATTCCAAACAGGTGTATGCTTTAGCCGACATTTTATAGCGTTTTGCCATCGTGGTTCTGCTTAACTTCATACTGACTCTTGAATCTTTCAAAAGAATGGCTGGGATGAGACTAGGGCGTGTCGCCATTTCAAATCTATCACGTTTAGATGCCTCTAATGCTTGT
>JAPPIL010000150.1 GCA_028877195.1 Pseudomonadota bacterium | reverse complement strand
CAGTAGCTACACTATCGCTTGTGCTAACACACACCCTTGCTTTGTCCGCAAGACAAGTGCTGGTATTTATCAGAATCAGGAAAAATTATTTTCGCTTCGAGCGCTCGTGAGAACGAAAAAATTTGTTCCTGATTCAAACCAGCATATGTTTGTGAACAAGAAGGGGAGGAGCGCGAGGAGGGGAACGCTCCTCGCATAAAAAAAAATAGGCATTACTTATGCAACAAAACCGGGGCAACACCAACTACCCGATAACCTTGCTAATCACATGTGGTGATATTTTGTGTTTCTTAAGTTGGCTAACAATGCGTTGGCGCTCTGATGCTATCCCCTCTGCTCGCCCTACCTCTCGCCCGCTACGCCTACCAATCGCCATGCCTTTTTGTTTGCCGCGTTGATAGATAAAGCGAGAGGTGCGATAAGATAACTTTGAAAACGTCTTGACACGTTTGAAATTTTTCGCAGCTTTCTTGAAAGTGCCTTGATGCTGTTTACTACTGTCCAGAGCTGCTTTAGCAATGCCTAGTGCCACCGCAGCACTCTTAAGTAACGTTGGAATATGAATTGCCATGCATCGTTAGTAGCATGCTTTATTATAGTTTTTCAACTCGGTGGCTTGAACCATCGTAGCGAATGCGTTTTCTACCATCATCATCCGCTGTCTCAATCAACACAGGTCGTTTCCACATACGATAGAGGTTCTGTAATGTTTCAAGCGTATAGCCATGATGAAGAGCTTGCCCCGTAAACTTATGTTGAAGCAACAGTTCCTGACGATTGTTATAGTTACCATCCTTAACAACGATAACAGGGTTGCCAATATTGGTTAATTGGTCTAACAACGAGCGCTTGATCGCCTTAAAATCACGTGTATTGATCTTGTAGGCTTTACTTTCAGGGTCATAATCATAGAGAAACATCTTGTGCTGATGGCAAAAGTCTTCATCAAGAAAAGCATCAATAAACGTAACGTCGTTGTGAATGCTTCGCACCTCAAATAACTTATCACGCCCCTTCAATGCCTGCTTGTCCCAGTTTTGACGCTCGCTAAAATCTTCGCACTCCAAGTAGCTAATCCCAAATTTCCCCTTATCCCAACGTTGCTCACAGTAACGCAACAACTCAATGCCAATCTTGTAAGGGTTTATCTGGGTCGGTGAACTTGCCACAATACCAGCATAATGGTCGCAATAATCAACAATCTCCGCCGCTGACAAGGGATAAAGGTCAGTCATAATCTTGCTATGCCAGTAGGTTGCCCAACCCTCGTTGAGAATTTTAGTCTGCGCTTGTGGCGCAAAGTAATATGCCTCCGACCTAATGATGTTCAGTATCTGCCACTCCCAATTCTTCAGCGGTGCATGTAACAACAGGAAGTTCAATACATCCTGCTCGTCCGTCTCCGCATTGAGCACCGAGTCTTGCGTTTGCTTGGCCTCTAAAATTTTGCGCTGGGCATTGAGATAATCTTGCGGATTGATGTAAGCATCCATATAAGACTTCGCTTGTAACTTGAGTCTATCAGTATTGATAATGTCTTCATGCTCACGATCAAATTTTTTCTTCTCCTTAAACGGCGCATGAATGTCGATTAAATTCTCAACCGACAAGCAGCAGTCGATAAACGCCTCCACTTGATCATGCCCCAATTCATTGATCAACGAGCGCACCACCGTGCCATGATTAGCCATATTGTTCAGCATTTTACGATTGCTCTTGCTGAACCAAAAATTTTTCATAAAAAAATCGCAATGCGCAAACACATGTGCGATTACTGTTTTTTGATAAACAAGGTCGTTAGCCCGCAAGAGATAGGCATAGCAAGGGTCATTGTTGATTACCATCTCATAAATAATTGCCAACCCATAGGTGTAACTCTTGGCAAGTTTTTCATACTCCATGCCAAAGCGCCAATGCGGGTAGCGGGTGGGGAAACCCATGTAAGCCGCTATCTCATTGAGTTGCTTATAGTCAACCAACTCAAAGATCGTCGTGCATGGCTCTAAACCAGACTGCCGTGCGACTTTCTCTATCTCTTTGACGTAATAGTTCAGCTCATCGGTAAGTCTAGTATCAAGACCAAGCACTATTTACCTCGCCCTAAAAAAGACTTGATCGCACCAACAATAGCGTCTTGGTCTTTGATTTTAGCCATCGCTACCCGTTCATGCGCAGGGAAAGCATCAGCTAAATTACGAAAGAATTGCCCTGACCCATAGCGAGATTCAACTTGACCATAACTAAATAAATTTACATACGGCAAAATATCGTCATTGATCATCTTGATACAAGCATTGGTATCGTTGCTCGACCAGTTATCGCCATCGGAAAAATGAAACATGTAGATATTCCAATCGCTATGCGGATAATCACTGCGCATAATATCTAATGCCAACATATACGCAGAACTTATCAATGTGCCACCTGCCTCCCGTAAGCGATAAAATTTATCCTTGTCTACCTCTTGTGCCACCGCATCATGAACGATGTAGCGAGTCTCAATGCCTTTGTATTGCTGGTTCAACCAAGCATCGATCCAAAAACTAGTAAAGCGCACTAGTTTCTTTTGCAGTTCACCCATACTGCCAGATACATCCATCATGTAAAAGATAACTGCACTCGTCTCTGGATTCTTGAGTCGCCGAAATGAACGATAACGCATGTCAGATTTAATCGGTAAAATCACGGGATCATCGGCATCATAAACACCACTGATAATCGAGCGTTTTAACGACTCCCGAAACGTGCGCTTGAAGTGGCGCAAAGATTCAGGCCCTTGCTTATGAATGCCCGTATAGCGTACCTGCGATGATTCAACTGTATCCTTGCCCTTGCTTGCGATGTTCGGCAACTCAAGCTCTTCACCAAGCAGTTGTGCCAACTCCTCAATAGTTACCTCGGCTTCTAGCCCATGCTCGCCCTGCTTATCGCCTGCTTGCTGCTCTTCTTCTGATTGTTGCGGTTGCTTGACCTCATCGCCAATCTCACCATCGCCCTGCCCAACACCACCTTTGTTATCACCGTATTGGAAACGTGGCATCTCAACTCTTGGCAAAGGAATTTTAACCGTCTTCTCACCTTTGCGCGCAAGAAGTTCACCGTTGGCGATGAACTTGCGCAATTCTTTTTTTACTTTACCTCTGACTATCTTATGAAACCTGCTTAAGTCAGAGTCCATTTTGATCGGCATGCATCCCCCGCACCCTTAACCCTGCTGTTTATCTTTGGTAACACCACCACGGGCAAAGATACTGGCAACGAAGTTCAGCGCATCACTGGCACATATCTCACAGTAACCGTAATTTTTGATCAATCGTCCCTTAACTACGGATATTTTTTCTTGCGTCTCCTTATCCACGATGTTTGAAACCAGCGTCGTTAGCTTGATCGTGTCTTTTTGGTCTTCAAATAATTTTAACTCCAATGCCTTATGTAAACGCTCGTTGGTCTTGTAATCAAATGCCCTACCCTCTAAAGCAAGTGCGCCGATGTAATTCATAATCTCACGCCGAAAATCATCTTTACGACTATCTGCTATGTCTATTTTTTCCTCAATAGAACGCATCAGCCGCTCATCAGGCTCTTCGTCTGCGCCTGTAAATGGATTCTTAACCTTCTCGTTTTGGATATAAGCCTTGAGGTTATCTATGTAGTTGGCACAAACTTTTGCAATCGCCGACTCATCAGCCGATACCGCCCGCTGCACCTCATGTTTGACAATATCCTCATACTCTTTTTTCACTTCAGCAAGGAGTTCACGATAGCGTTTGCGATCATCATCCTTGCTAATTAGGGAATGCTCCTTCAGCCCTGACTCTAGCTCATTCAAAACGATAAACGGGTTGATACAACCGTTGCCTTTATCGACGACCAATGCATTGGAAATTTTATCTTGAATGTAACGCGGGCTAATACCATCTAAAGCCTCACGTGCCGCCTCTTTGCGCAGTTCCTTGATATTGTCTTCGGTAAATTTTTGCGTCGTCTTGCCATTGTAAAGCTTTAGCTTTTGCATCAGCGTAAGGTTTGCTTTTTTCGGTTCTTCCAGCCGTGTAAGCACTGCCCACATCGCCGCCATCTCACAAGTATGAGGAGCAATGTGAATGTGCGGCACAGTATCAGCGTTGAACTCCTTGGCGTAGATTTTTATCTCTTCATTGAGCTTGGTAATGTAGGGAATATCTATCTTAATCGTGCGATCACGCAGCGCTTCCATAAACTCATTCTTCTGGAGCTTGCGATACTCGGCTTCGTTAGTATGCCCGATGATAATTTCATCGATGTCAGTCTGGGCAAATTTTTTCGGTTTGATCTTATGCTCTTGGCTCGCAGTTAGCAGGTCATAAAGGAATGCCACGTCTAGTTTCAATACCTCCACGAACTCAATTATGCCCCGATTAGCGATGTTGAACTCGCCATCAAAGTTGAAAGCACGTGGGTCTGAATCCGAGCCATACTGGGCAATCTTGCGATAGTTTATGTCGCCTGTGAGTTCTGTAGAGTCTTGATTTTTCTCGTCTTTTGGTTGAAATGTGCCGATGCCCACCCGATCTTTTTCCGATAATAATACTCGTCGCACTGTGATATGGTTGTCGATCACTTTGCGCCAATCGTTTTGATAATGGATCATAAGTTTATTGAAAATATAACGACAAGCGGGACAGCTTTCACCCTCGACATATACCGAATGGAGGCGATCAAGATCAGCGTTGATGTTTCTCAATAAGGTTTGCCGCTGTTCTTTCCGCACGAGATGTAGGGGTTCTTCATTGATTGGGCAGGGCATCTCATCTTCCATCTTTAGGATGTCGGCAAGATTTTTCCAAGTGTAAGAATAAAGTGCACCCTGCTCGGTATGCGAGTATGCTTCTAAACCTTTCTTGAGTAGGCGAGTTATCGTTGATTTGGACGACCCCACAGGCCCGTGCAGCAAAATTACCCGCCGCTCTGCACCATAGCGTTGCGCACCAGCCTTGAAGACATTGACTAGTTTCATCAAATGCACATCAAGACCAAACACAGCATCCTTGCCTTGATCGATCGGGTCATCGAAAAAATTATAGTGGATAATGCTTTTCTTATACTCTTTGTGAACCTTTGTGCCATAACTCATAATCATGTCATAGATGCGCTGAAAGGCTGTGCGCGCAATTTTTGGCTCTTTTACTAAAAGATCCAAAAAGTCATGAAAACTCCCAACCCAATACGATTCGGCATAATCACTGTTATCATCAGCTGAAGACGCTATCTCAAGAAGCTTTAACGCATCCATGTTCCATCCTATGATTAGCTTGTGTGTAGAGAGATTCTCATAGAAAATTATACCATAGCCTGTTTTGTTTTCGTGGCGAGGTAAAACGGGGGAGGTCAGATGAACTTAATTTTGAAATGTTAGAGAAGTAGCATGAAATCAATACCGATATTTGTTTTATTTATCATTGCCTGTAAACCGTTGGTGCGGCATGTCTATCAACCAACTGTTGCCACTGAAATTTCAGGCAAAAAAAAGGTGGCAAGGCAGCTGGTATTATTGACTAGTTCATCTGATGAGGCGATCAAACGGCGTATCGAGCTTGACTCACAGTTGGAAACAACGTTGAACGAGCTGCTGCTGACCAATGGCAAACGCCAAGACAAAATAGCAGACACCCTGCACAATCTTTTATCTTGGCCTGGCAAACTCATGCTCTGGGATAATGCCAACACTGCGGTGCTGCGTAGTGATGATAAATCGCATCTTGAGCAGGCTCTCGCTGAAGATGGGGAATTAGCGACTGCTATCCCTGTTGAAAAGTATGCGCCTAAAATTATCTGGCAACGTAGTTTTGATAATGACAAGCAATCGACCCTTGCCAAGCTTAATTTTGGGGCGCTAAATGCTTTGATCTACACCGTTGCTCCAAAGGATATACCTGCTGGCAATGACGATCAGCTCTTTGCTGAAACAATTGTTCTCTATGCTGATGATATAGATGCTATCCTCGACAAAACAGAGGTAGCTAAACAACTTGACGACAAGCAGCAGGAGGAGATTAAATCGGGCTGGTATGCTATCGGGCGGCTGCTCTCGCCTGTTAAACTCTATCGAGAAGCACTCAATATCGGCAAAGCCTTTGCTTTTCAGAATCAGAGCGCTGAAAGTGAGTATTCACATACGATGGTATTTACGTCCTTCGGTATCTTTCTTGCTACTGCGATATTTGTCGGTGATGAGATGATTAGCATAGCAAGGTCGGCGACAGGGAAAAAGATAACGCGGTTAAGCAAGTGGATACATGACAGAGGCGACCAAATAAGCAAGTGGGGTGTCTTTAGCAAGGCGCAAACCGTTGAGCGCGGTAAGCAGCATGTGGCAAGATTAGGACGGCGGGCAACCCGATTAGGTCTCGCTATCCCTGTAGTGATCGCAGCCCATATCCTCGGCCGCGTAATGGGGGCAAAGGTTGGCGACCCGGCTTTGTTGCATAAGTAATGCCTATTTTTTTATACGAGAGGCGTGAGCTT
>JAPPIL010000040.1 GCA_028877195.1 Pseudomonadota bacterium | reverse complement strand
CTATAACAGCACGTTGGTGTTGCCCCCCGAAAAAGTGGACACATTATCCAGCCGCCGATCATCATTCAGCTGCCTTATTGCACCACGCTGCATAGCATCTAGTTGCCCTATTGCCGCTATTTGTGTTGAGGATAACTTCATTACAGCCCTTAAAGCCTTAAAAACTGACTTGCTGCCATATACGGGCATCGCCATCACGCAGGAGAGCAGGACGGTTGCTAAAGTTTTCATTCTCATGTTAAGTCTCTCTTGAATTTGCGTAAACGGAGACCGCCCAACGATCTCCGCCGCTCCCTTGTCCTAAAGTTCAATAATCTGTCAAGTCATAGGTAGGCGTTCTATGACGAGTGGCAAGGTTCGGCTGTGCCAGACATCCTGCACTCCGATTGAAGAGCAAGCAAGCTTGCTCTTCTCTCTCCGTTTGGAGGTTACCTGTGTCTTTATAGGCAACCTGCCAGTCGTTAGTAGCAAAGCGCTGTAAGCCCCGTCTGCCCATGCGAGGAGTATAGCATGGCTATTCTTTGTTAGGCAGCTCGCTCACCTTATCTTTGGAACATCGCTGAACATAGGAGTTTCTTTTCTTCGTCAGCATTTCTTGTAAGCATGTGTTGATGTTCGCCGTAGCACTGTAGGTAGCGTAGTTTATATCAGAAGGCGTATTATCCGACATCAGATAGCAAGTCCGCATGACAACCGCATCACGGGCATCATCATTATCCTTAAAATCTGACATCAAATCTTGCATATTCCGTAAAGCCAAATCAAGGATACTATAATCCAAAACACAGTATTGAATTCGCTCCAACCTCGGTCTGTTGTCAAGCCTTTTAATTGAGCTAGTGGTATTAAATTCTACCGCCGCAACAAAGTCAGCATTGTTTCTATACCCATTGATAGTATTGATAAAATCTGTTGCCTCTTTAGCACCATCACGTTGACCGCCACCCTCTACGCCAGGGTCAACTAACTCTGCCGATGCCACCTGCGCATCCATACCAACCGCACATGAAACAAACGCTAAACTTGCCAATAGAATAAACAAACCCTTCATAACTCGCTCCTTCAAAAATGAATATTTATATTGGTGTCTATCGGCAGACTTTACGTTTGCTAAAATAATTATTTATATTTTTTTGACCTCCCCCCATTTTATAGTTCAGTTACGCGATTAGATCCATCATGTTAACCCCATATTGAGTCGGGAAGAACTCTTCGGGTGCTAGCATCCCCCTGAAACAAACAGTCATTCTGTGTAGTTGTATGTGCCAACGCAGTTATGTGCCTACTGTGAAGTATAGTTATGCAACAAAGCCGGGGGCATTGCTGAATAGTTGGTGAGCAACACCACAACGCCTCTATGGTGCGCTCAATTGATCTGATTAACCGATCTATCGGATATGTTGGTTAAGCTGGATTGGTGCTTCCTAAACACAATACTCTGACTTGGTTATGGTAAGTTAATCTTCGTGCTCAACACTGTGCAAGAACGCAATTCATTTCATCTCCCTCTTCTTCTTTAGCAAGACATTGATGCGCGGCCCACAACGTCGCCCCTGACACCCACCCTGTCCTGTGCCGGCCATGCTGTTTACCTCTTCAACGGTGTCGCATTTTTTTATCGCAGGCAGAACTTTCTTCAATGGAATACCCTTACATATACACACAACACGATTAAGCTTAAGGATACGCTCATTGCGTTTTGCTTCTGCTCGTCGCGACTCCTTGTCTTTTACCTCATTCACAGCAGTCAATTGTAAAAAATTTTAAGCCAACCAAACCAGCGTTGGTCAAAAACCAAAAACAACAGCACTGTCGCATTACACGCAGTGTGTAGAGCAATGCTTGGTAGTAGGCTTCTACTTTTTACAAAAAGATACTCACAAGCAAGCCCCAACAAAAGCGGTGGTAGCACGATACCGATGTTGCCAGTCATAACCTTCGCCAGAGTGGGAAACGAATGCACATAGGAAAAGCAAAAAGCCGCACAATAGCCTCCCCACAGATTGCCGATTACCGAGCGAAACCATCGCCCTAAACCGAAACGAAACACCACCTCTTCTATCAACGGTATCCAAACGACAAAGAGATACTGCCGCGGCGGTATACTTCCCCTCTCTTGCAGCGGACTAGAGTAGTGAGAGGAGACTAAAATAGCAAGAACGCACCCAAGCAAGACCAACCCAGCAGGCAAGTAAAAATAACCACTGGTTTGAAATACTATGTGCCGATGATACTTCGCCAACAAGCACACAGATATGAGCGTATTCAACAGCGCCGCCGCTAACCAAACGCTGAACGGCAAGAGCATCACCATCTGGGCATAAATGGTCGGCAAAAGAAACGTCAGTAAAACTATTAACGCAAATTTCTTATGATGTGCTAGCAGTGGACACTACTCTTAAGGAATGCTCTAAAAATTGCCGCTGTGCATCGGTAAGTTGTTTGAAATGGATGCCAACAGTCTTGCCATCAACCCAACGCAGCATGCCCTGCATCTCCGCCCGCCGACCATCGCCAATACTCAAACTAACCGCTACTTGCTCGCCAACATGACGCGGGGCAATCGCCTTATTCAAACATACACATACACCACCAAGACTCATGTTGATCAGCTTGGCTTTGCTCTCAAAGCTCCCATTCAGCCCTTTACAAACCACTTCGCCACATACTTTGAGGCGTTTCAAAATTCTTTTCTTTGCGACTAGGAACTTGTCAATAATACTGGCTAACTTGTCAAACTTTACTGGCTTCTCAAGAAATATATCGCTGTCATTGAAGGTCAACAACTCATCACGGATAACCTCTCGTATCCTGCTATCCAAGTAGGCGGTTAGAATTATCGGCACAGTGGTAATACTTTGTGCATGGCGTAATAGCGTCGTGCCATCCACATCTGGCAAATCAAAATCTACCACCGCAACATCAGGTGGGCTTTCATTGAGCATTCGCAAGAAATCTTTGCCCGTCTTGGCAACGCTGACTGTAATGCCTGGAATCTTCTCCTTGAACACCTCCGTGCTCATCACCAAGCCAGCTTTGCTTTCATCAGCGATAAGCAGACGTGCCACGCTCACCTCCATCTATTATTATTATAGCCACTCGCCTCATCCCCGCAAACAAAACATTTGAGACCTCAACGCGGAGTTGTTAGCATGGGAGGGTATACGCTTTTTGCCTCAACAATTATTCACGGTTACAAAAATTGACTGACAATATTGATATGGAACACCTCCTCTGGACTGACATGGAGATGACAGGACTCGACCCAATCAAAAGCCAAATTCTTGAGATCGCTTCCGTTCTTACTGACAAAAGTTTGACTGTCGTTGCGACAGGGCCGCGGCTGGTCGTGCACTGCGCAGCATCGGTGTTGGAAGCGATGGACAGCTGGAACAGACGAACACATCGCAGTTCAGGTCTTTGGGAAGAAGCGCTCGCCTCTAAATTATCACTGCAGGAAGCAGAGCAGCAGTGTGTTGATTTTTTACAAGCACACTGTCCCAACAAAAAACTCATTCTGGCGGGCAACTCCATTTGGCAAGATCGGCGTTTCATTACCCTCTACCTGCCACGTCTTGATGAACGTTTGCATTACCGCATGGTTGATGTCAGCAGTTTGAAAATTTTAAATGAACTATGGTCATCACCCGACCAACGTTACACCAAAAAAACATACCAGCACCGTGCTTTAGCTGATATTGAAGAAAGCATCGCCGAGTTGCGCTACTACCGCGACCATCTGCTTGCGTCCCCAAACAGCGCTAACTAACCGACAATGCGCTATTTATGCCCCACAACTTCCAGTGGATTTAACTTGACGATATAATAAGAGGATAATCACAAAATTATTAGGTAATATCATGAAGATAGCCGTTATTTTTATCGCATTTTTTATCAGTTTAACCGCGGCGGCAAGTTCGCTGCGAGTCAGCAAGCTGGCAGCTGATTTCCTCGCCCATCGGGTTGATAAAGTCGATGCTGCGGTTAAGTTGGATTTATTGCTCCAGACTATTCGTGAACAAATACCAAACAGTGGGCGTGAAACAACAGCCCAACAGCAGTTGATGCGTCGTATCACCAGTCATCCCAAATATGTTCGTGGTGCTTTTGACGAGTTAGAACGGTATGCGCAAAATATTACTGTCAAGCGCGGGATGTTTTGGCGCTTGCGTAGCCCTGATGGTAGCGTGCATCACCTGTTCGGCACTATGCACGACATGCGTCTACAAAGGTTTGATGGTGCGGTAGTGAGTAAGTTAGAGCAGGTGATAGATGCAAGCGACCTGTTATTAGGTGAAATGGCAGGCAATCCTGCTATTCGCAGCGCTAAATTGTCTGGCGACTTCTCTCTTGAGCGAGGCTTGCTAGATGAGTTGGAAAGTCTTGACGATCAAATATCGCTCCTTGCCATGCTTAACAACAATAACCTCAAAGAACTTGATACACCTGAAGACATAGTGGCTGCTATTAGATCTACTGGTGTGCAGGTAGAGGATTTAAACTATAGTGCTGACATCACTACCCAACTACAAGATCGGGTAGCACAGATAGACAAGATAGACACTACCACCACCCAGACTTCTGATGACAAGCTTACCGTGCTAGACGAATTTGGCTCACTAAAAAACAAACTGACAGGCATTCTCATCGAGGCGATAGCTGATGAGCAGATAGCTGCTAGCTACATGAGTCTGAACTATGCACGCGCAGATGTTGGTGCACTCCTTGACGGACTGCGTTTCGGCACAGCAGATACTGCATTGCTTGACTATCGCAACAAGCTTTGGGCTGACCGCATTGCCACTGAATGCCAGCAACAGCAAAGTTGCTTTATCTATGCGGGCATCTACCACATGCTAGCCGAAACCAAAAACATCCGTAGCCTTATCTCGCTTCTAGAAGAACGGGGTTTTAAGGTCGAAGCAACGCCACTTGATTGAGTCAATCACTGGCTATTAGTGTAGTGGCGGCATTCATCAATCCATTTTAAAATGCACCTTTGCCACCTGTGCCAGCATCCTTGCACCGTAGCGTTGGCGCAGTTGTCGTGCTTGTGCCTTGACTTGGTTAGAAGCACCCTTCGGAAACTTCATACCATGCGTAGCTGCCAAACGTTGCAGTGAACGCAGGAAGTTCGCTCGTGCCACTACCGATGCGCAAGCAACCGCAAGATCGCGCTCTGCTTTGGTTATCTGCAGTAGCCGCGGGCTACAACCAGACGGCAAGTATGAGGGAATCAAAGCCGCCGAGGAAGCGAACTTATCCGAGATAACGTTTGCGCAAGCAGTCTTTGCCATCAATGCGGCAATTATCTGCGCATGTGCGTCGGCAAGTAGATGGTTGAGATTATTGAAACGACCGTAACGCTCATTGTATTGCGGTGGGTCATAAACAATGCTGTGATGAACAAGATTATCCTCAATTACCGCGGCAAGACGCAAAGCCACGTTATCGGCAATCCCTTTGCTATCACGCACCCCCCAACCTCTTACTTCTTCTACCTTGGCAAGCGGCAGATACACCCCACTGACGGCCAGCGCCCCAAAGTAATCGCCCTTGCCAGATTCATCTATGCCACTGTGATTGCGTTGACCATAGCTGTCTAAATTTTGCATATTTCCCAAAGTCTACATGAGGGTGAAATTAGCTTCAAAATATCTAACCAAACGATGCTTTACCTCTTGCAAGTCCAGTTTCCGCCCCAATAGTTCACGCATGGAAGTGCTAACCATGTTTGGCATGTGGCAAGGCACTATCCGTTCATACAGTTCGAGGCTATTGTTCACATTCAACGCCAAGCCATGCCTCGTAATCCTATCTCTAACTCTAATACCAATCGCCGCAATCTTGGCATCACCGACCCACACGCCAGGATTATAGCTATCGACATGGGCGGCAATCCCGTATCTGTCCAATAAGCGCAGCAATGTGTTCTCAAGCATGCGAATGTAAGGACGCACTCGGTAAGCAGGCAGCCGTGTTATCGGGTAGCAAACCAACTGCCCCAACATGTGCACCGTTGCGCCACCGCCCCGCTCAACACTAACCACCTCAATCCCACTGCTATCTTTGATCGCAGCAGGGTCAGTGCGTTTGCCAAGCGTAATCACAGGCGGATGCTCGGCTAACAGCAAGTAACACTTGTCGGGTGTGTCTTGTGCGAGTCGCTGTGCAAAGATAATCTGCTGTTGTAATGCTTCAAGGTAGGGAATCGTGCCGAGATCATGCTCTTCAATCAAACATGCTGACATCACCCGCACCCTTTCTTATGACGATCGGCATATTCATACTAAAATCAATGATAGATGTCATGCGCGGTTCTACTTCTGCCCCCAAGTCAAGCAACAGGTCAAGCATGTGCCCGTATTTTTCTTGCACTTCATAGCCAAAACGCAACTCTTCGTCCTCCTTGCCACAAGTCGTAGTAGCAAGCGGTTTGCCAAAATGTTGCACGATTGCCTGTAGCAATTCAAAATTTGGAATCCGAATACCGACGTTCAAGCGCCGGTCGTTAATTTGCTTGGCTAGGGTGCGATTGCTTTTCAAAATCAGAGTGTAGGGGCCAGGGGTAAGTT
>JAPPIL010000124.1 GCA_028877195.1 Pseudomonadota bacterium | reverse complement strand
GGTCTTTCCGAATGAGCGCAGAGTCTGTTGCTCGTAGAGCGACTAACGCCTCTCGCATAAAAAATAGGAATTACTTATGCAACAAAGCCGGGTCTCCCTCTATCGCAAACATGACTCAACCAAACCAACTGTTCACAGCTGTCGCCGCTAACGCTAACGCATCGGTAGCATCAGCAGGGGCATCGGTTAGTCGCAAGTTGAATAAACTACTAACCGCTTGTGATACTTGCAGTTTGCTCGCCCGACCATTGCCAGTAATATACTGTTTCGCTTGTGCAGGGGTAATGTTGGTAATGTTACCCATCTCCACATTGGCGCGATGCAAAGCAACCAATACCGCCCCTCGCAGCTCGCCTAACTTTATCGCACTAGCAGCATTAAGACCGTGGAATACTTTCTCCAACACCGCTCGCTGCGGTCGATTCGCCGCAAGGATTTCAGCAATCTTATCATGCAACAATACGATACGTTGTTCATAAGCAAGCGAAGCACGTAAACGTATCACCCCTAAATCCTGCACCCCCCAACCACGTTGTTTGGCGACAATAACTGCGTAACCAGTGTTTAGTGTGCCAGGGTCAATGCCAATAATCGTGCTAGGCATCAAGCATCGACTTGATAATCAAATGCAACACGGGATAAAGCTGTAATGATGCCAACCCACCCAACGCCGCCAACTCCAACAACGGCATAAAATCATGACGCTGTGCCTTCGCCTGCTGAAGCAAACGTTCCTGCTCATCCCGCCACGCGGTCAAAAACCCAAACCGCTGTTGCCGCACATCAATCCCCTGACTGATAGCGCGCTGTTCCAACGCCAGCAACCGTGCATCAAGATCAACTCCCGTGCTGAATAAGGCATGCACCCACTTACTCCCCCGCCCTGATAACGACCCATGCCGCCATAGCCAGTGCGGTGGAAAACTTTGCTTACACAGATAAAACATCGCCAACATCAGCGCTACCGTCGCAACATGTGCCCACCAAGGGAAAGCCATCGTTGGCAACACAAAGCTCAACAACAAATTGCCAACCCCGCTCAATAAAAGCACTGCCCCAACTCGTAAGAAAAATAACATCAAGGCAAGCTGATTCTCCTGATGCCCCCGACTCGCATCAGCAACCGCACTAAACAGTATCTGCAACGCCTGCACCTGCAATAGACCACGATACATGTAATTTTTTAGAGTTTTGCCAATAGGATGATACGCACGACCATCGTCGAGACTATTAACCACGCGATAATCACAAGCAGAATAGGCTTCAAGCGTTGTCGCTACTGTCTTATGCGCTAATCCGTAGATTTGTGCCTGTTTGCGATAAAGCTGAAAAAAATAACCATACAACGACAGATAAACCGCAAGCACCAGCAACAACATCAGCCAGCATTCGCAATCTTGCGTAACGCTCCAACGATTGTGCTCGAAGTCGTCGGTGCTACTAATTCCAACAACTCTGCCGCCAATAACCACTGGTCAGAAAACTGCCGCTCAATCGTTGCAATCAGCTCGGTAAATTCTTGCGGCTGGGGAGAATATTGGGACGCACGCCACGCCGCCACGCGCGCATAGAGATCGTAAAGAGATTTCTCCTTGTCAGTATATGCCACCGCCCCACGTGGTTTAGTCGATGCCTCACCAATTGGATACTCGCCAAACTCTTCCCGTGCCGCCGGCCCACCGAACACCGACGTTACCTGTGTCCCCAGCACCATGTCATACTGTTTGAAAGGCTGGATAAGTTTCGCATCTTTAGTTATCTTGCCATCAGCCCAAGTCAAATAAAGCAAGCGCCCATCATGCCGATACCACCGCACCAAAACACCATGCACCTGATAGCCACCAGCCAAGGAAATTTCCGCCCAAGCACCAACATGTAAACCCAACTGCGCTAAATCATCCGCCGTCAACTGCCATGAACATTTCGGCGTATCCTTGAGTTTACCGATCAATAACATATAACCATCTGGATGCTGCCGACACCCATGCCCAATCAACTCCTGCCCCCGCCATGCAAACTGGCAAGCACCAGCAAAGTTTACCAACCAACTACCATCACTCTGCTCATAGTCCGTTATCTGGGCTGATACCTGCAGACCCGAATCTAACTCACAAGTGTTGACCGTTGCGGCAATCTTGGCGCGCCGCAAACCTTCCTCGCCGCCATTGCGAAACGACATCGTGGTCTCAACCGTCGCTAGCGTAGCATGCAAATGTGCGAAGTCTTGCGCCACAAACAACTGCGGTTGCGGTTCAGTGATATCGTAAGCAGTATCCAATGCCTGTAAAGACAAGGGTAATTTTTTCGTCGTGGGCGCTAACGATGTGCGACACTCCAACACCGATGACAGCAGTCCCGCACCGTAAATCTTCGGATTGTTCAAATCACCGACTAACCCATATTCCGCCGTCCACCAATAGAGGCGTGCCACTCGCGCCGCTTCCGATGCTTCCGTTTTGGTCGTAACCACCGCATCCAATCGCTGTTGAGCGATAGCAATATCCTCCGTGCTCACACCTCGCATTTCCTTGATGTCCGATAGATACCGAATTGCCTCATACAAACGAATATCCGCACTTGAGAAAATCGCCTTCTGCGCCAACTCCGCATAACGGGTAAGATATTCAGCATAAGTTTCATCAGCGATAATCGGCGCATGCCCAGCCGCCTCATGAATTATGTCTGGCGCAGGCGTATAAGTGAGATGCGCAAACCGACGAATGTCCGCCGCAATCGGCAACACTCGCAGCGCTTGAAACTCCAAGAAAGTTTTGGGCGGGATAAAACCTTCAACCGCCACTGCCCCCCAACCAAATTTACCCATGCATGCGTCAATGTCTTCAATGCGCGGGATTTTTTCCAAAGTAATGCCCGTTGCTACCAGACCACGCGGGTAAATCGCCACCGCATGCTCCGCCAGATAAGAAGTCAGTTGTTGTAAGGCATGTCGCCAAACTGCGTGGTCTTGCGCCGTGTAGCTATCATAAGCCTGCACCGCACAGTAGCGTTTCAGGTAACTAGGCAAGCGCTGATAAGTAGCATACATAACTAGTCTAGGTAGCCCCGTTTTTTTTGATCGATTTCAATCGCACGGAACAGCGCACCGAAATTGCCCTCACCAAACGAATCATTGTTCTCACGTTGTATTATCTCAAAAAAGATCGGGCCGATAAGGTTCTTGGTAAAAATCTGAAGCAAGTAGCCCTTATCATCGCCATCAGCCAAGACATGCAAACGTTGTATCTCGTTGTGGTCTTCCTTGACATTGGGGACACGATCAAAGACATCCGCATAGTATTCAGGATACATCGCAAGCATCGCGATCGGAGTCTGCTCTAACTTACGCAAGCTGGTAAGAATGTCCTCCGTCAGTAAAGCGATATGCTGAACACCACAGCCACGATACTCTTCAAGAAATTCATTGATCTGCGACTTTTCTTCTGTTCCCTCATTGATCGGAATACAGAATGTTCCACACGGAGAACGCAACGCAAACGACTGCAAACCCGTTTGCTCACCACGAATGTCAAAGTAGCGAATCTCCGTGAAACCAAAGATGCGCTGATAAAAGTCCGACCACTCACGCAACTGCCCCTGATAAACATTGTTGGTCAAGTGGTCGATGCGCAAGAAGCCTAAATTAGGACGCTGAACGATCTGCTGTTCAGCTTGAAAATCAAGACGTTGATAGAAGTTCGGCTTCTCACCATCTTCAATCAAATAGATAAGACTACCGCCAATGCCAGCAATCGCCAGCAATGGCTTGCCATCACACCGATAGTCTACCTCCTGCACTTGGGTTGCACCGTTTTTCAAAGCAGTTGCCAATGCTTCAGTTGCGTTTGCCACCCGCCAACCCATGCTACTCACCCCTGGCCCATGTGCCTCAAAGAAATTCCGCGCCGCACTGTCAGCGCGCCAATTCAGTAGAAAACGCACCTCGTTCTGCTGATACAATTGCACGGCATCACCAGATTGCGTGTGCGTCATACCAAGTTGCCCAAACAATTCAGATAAGGCCGTCGGCTTATCAGTCGCAAACTCAATAAACTCAATGCCAGCCAATCCCAATGGATTCATGCGTTTCTCCTCTACTCTTGCTGTTGCCAGCTTTGCCAATATTGTTTCAACTCCGTGTGCTCCAGCCCTGAATTGGCATGTAAAGTGTGGCGGCAATCAACCATCACCGCCGTTTCATTCGTCGCCGTCGCATCACGACTGCGGGCGATAGCACGTGGTTGCGGGCCATGCTGGATACCGCGCGGATGCAGAGTGAGCATACCAGCACTGATACCCGTGCGGCTGAAGAAATTACCACGATGGTAAAAGATAACTTCATCATAATCTATGTTGGAGTGATAGAAAGGAACTTTCAATGCTTCGGGGTCGCCATTCTCCAATGGGCGGGGCGCAAACGTGCAGACGATGAAGTTTTTACTAACAAACGTAGTATGCACCGATGGCGGCAAATGCACCCGATCGCACGACACAGGACGAATATCCTCCACATGCAATTGCCAAACGGTAAGTGTCCCCCGCCACCCAACAACGTTCAACGGATAGTGCGGATAAAAGATACTGCTGATACGACCATCATGCTTGACCCGAATTTCATACTCTTGGTTGTTGTTCTGCGGCACGGTCTGTGGCTGTAATTCAGGCACTCGCAACACCGCAGGGTCATAGAGAGCCTGTTGCCCTAGCAGACCGCGGTCGGGAAAACGAATCGGCTCTCTACTTTCAATGCACAGGTATCTGGTCGCAGTGGCAGGCAAGATACGATAGACCGTGCCTTTCGGAATAATCGTATAATCACCCGCACGATACGAAAGTGCACCGAAGTCAGTTTCAAACTTCCCCTCACCCTCATGCACAAAGAGTAGCTCGTCGCCATCAGCATTGCGATAAAAGTAGGAAGCCGCCGTAGCACAAGTTGGGTAGGATATGCGCAAGTCATCGTTGTAAAGACAGGCAGGGTGCAGATAAGCACAGTCATCGCGGTCAACATCAGGGCTGACTTTGTTGAAATCAAACGCTCGCGGCCGCAATGCCCCCGTAATCCTACTCCAAGCGACAGGCGGGGAAGTGCGATAGAGATGCGCATACTCGCCATAAAAACCATCACGCCCAAACTCTTCCTCATGTAAACCGTCTGGAATTCCGACGTGTGCCTGCTTTGCTACTTTACCTTTACAAAATAATATGTGCGACATTCTTGTATCCTAATAAATTACGCGGTCAACTGTTGCTACTGCTGCTACTGTTGCTATGTATCGACCACACTTAAAAAAATTTGCCTGCGAGCAGATGCTAAACTATAACACGCAGATATGGAGACCTCAATTCCAAGTCGTGTCGCAATTGTCGGTGCTGGCATTAGCGCCTTGCTGTTAGCGCGGCGGCTACGACTACGCTCCCCAACCATGCATATCGACCTCTATGAACAAGAGGAACAGGTCGGTGGACGCTTGACCTGTCGTGATGCCACCCTACGGATTATCTCACCTACTCTTGCTGATTTTTGGGATCAAACATTGCGCAGCGACCCTGAAGCAGCTGACCTACAGCAGTTAACGAATGTCAAGACATTGGAAACCATCGGGCTAGTAACGCAAGGCAAGATGTTTGAAATCGCACATGCCGATTTATTTTCACAAACGACAATAAAAATTCTATCTAACCGCCAAACATCACAACATTGGGAGCGATTCACAGCGGCTAGTTCAAGCAAAAAATGTAAAACACTTGACCGTCTGTATGTTACGACCCTAAACAAATTAGCACCACTCTTGGGGTTGCCTGACTTGTGCGACTTGACGATTGCCGTGTGCCAAAAAAAAATTGCTAATTTCAGCACTCAAGAATGGCTGTATACAGAGGACTGGCAACCTGCCTTGTCAGCACTCACACAGTCTGTAAATGTTCACAACGACTGCCCTGTCGTGGCTGCGAGTTGCGAGCAGGTGGCTGGAACTAGTGATAGCAAACAGGCTTGGCATTTGGTTAGCAAGGCAGGTGCGGTTGATTATGACATGATTGTTGCGGCACATCCCCTGTGGTCGGCAGACGGTTGGTTAGCAAAGAAGTATCTTGATCCGTTTGCCTTGCACAAGGAAGCACCTATTAGTTCACTTTGTATCGGCGTTGCAGCAGGACGTGCCTCGCTGCCGACATGTATGTTTGTGGCAAGCGAACAAGTATTAGTGCTAGGAGCAGGCGACCTGTATGTGCTGTCGATACGGCTGCCGTTTGAAGTGAGTTTACAAGCACCACGTGTGCTACAGGCACTTGGCAAGCTAAAAAGAGCGGCACGGTCGCTACAAAAACATGATCAGCATCTTAAGCCAGAACCTCTGTGGGTGGCTTTGATGCCCGCGGCTTTGGTCATTCCCGTTCCAACACTAACTGATGTGCCGCTCTTCTGCGGTGATAACTACGGCGATGACAGTGAAGACACTGATAGCAATATCGTTGCTTCTGTTCTTAATGGCGTTGATAACATCTCTAGCAGAAATTAGCGGTATTAGAGCGTGTCGCCATTTCGCTTAACAAATGTTTGCTTGATCAGCAGTTGATG